>JALHNN010000015.1 GCA_022843505.1 Sulfuritalea sp. | reverse complement strand
CGTGTGCTCTTCCGATCTATGACCTCAACTTCTCGAACCGCCCGGTGCGGACCCGCATGCCGGGTGGTGTGGCAGGGGTACGGCCTATGATGGCCGTCCCCTATGCCGATTTCGGTTAGCCAGGCGTGCCGGCCTCAGAACTCGAGGCCGAAGTTGAGCGAGTCGAATTTCTGGCGGCCGCCGTTGCTGCCGGCGGTGAAGAATTCCTCGCTGCGCGTCACCCGTGTCAGCGAAATCCGCAGCGCGCGATAGCGCAGGCTGAAGCCCAGGCTCAGGTCATAGACATGCGGCCGGCGGCGAACCCCGGGGCCATGGCGAAAGGCGGCGCCGTCGAGGAAGATGTTGTAGGCGACCAGCCGGTGATCCAGGCCGGCGAAGCCATACCACTCCAGCTCTTGTGCGCGTCCCGGCTCGTACTCGCGACGCATGTTTTGCAGCAGGGCCCCGCCCGGTTCGATGGTGTCGGGGCCGAAACCGGTCATGTTGCTGCCGACGCGGATCAGCCCGCCGGCCCGCCCCAGGGTCATCACGGTGCCGAGGGTGGCGCCGCCATGGGGAATCGCTTCGATGTCAAGGGCGCCGGCACTGCCCACCCGGTGTTTGCTCTTGGCCAGCCAGGAAACCAGGAAGGCCGGTTCGTTGGGGATCTGGTGATGCCAGCCACGCGGCCGCGGTGAACCGATCAGGCGGTGCCAGCCGGATTGCACCTCCTTGCCCAGGGCCGATGGGCCAACCAGTCCGAGATCGATTTCCACCGTGTCCAGCCTGTTGTCGCGCACCTGCTGCGCCACGCCGCCGAGGTAAAGCCAGGCTGCCCAAGGGCGATCGAGGGGCTGGGCCTGGGAGAGGGTGATCGACCGCGGCGTGTAGATATTCTGCCCGGCAAAGAGGCCGAGATGCACCTTGCCGCCGGCATCCGGCGCGATCTGCCTGAGCACTTCGGCGGCGGGAAGCTGAAGCAGGTCGAAGGCCATGCCGCCGCCGAGCTTGATGCCGCTGGTGTAGTAGCGATCGGTCCGCGCCAGCAGATCGTTCTCGATGAACAGCTGGAACTCGCTGCCCGCCGGCGGTCGCTCCAGTGCGAGGGCCTGGAGTGGCATCGTGGCCAGCAGCAACAGCGGCAGGACTAGGCGGAGCATGTGGAGTCTGGACGGGTAGACGAAAGCTAGAAGCGATTATCGCTCGTGGCGGCTCGCCGCCGAATCCAGCCAATCCAGGATTCCCTGGCCGGCGATGCGACCGCTGGCCATGCAGGCGGTGAGCAGGTAGCCGCCGGTGGGCGCCTCCCAGTCGAGCATTTCACCGGCGCAGAAGACCCCTGGCAGGCTGCGCAGCATGAGGCCCGCGTCGACCGCCGAGAAATCTACGCCGCCGGCACTGCTGATGGCCTCGTCGAGCGGGCGCGGCGAATCCAGTCGCAGCGGCAGCGCCTTGATCAATGTGGCCAGTTTCGCCGGTTGCGCGAGATCGCCCGGATGTGCCACCTCGTGCAGCAAGGCGGCCTTGATGCCCTCGATGCCGCACTTTCGCCGCAGGTGGTTGGCCAGGCTGTCGCGGCCGCGCGGCCGTTCAAGCTCCGCCAGCAGTTGCTCGAATGTACGCGCGGGGAGCAGGTCGAGCCGCAGCGTGGCGCTGCCGCGAGCCTCGATGCGGTCGCGCAGTCCGGCCGCCAGCGCGTAGATCAGGCCGCCTTCAATGCTGTGGCGCGTGACCAGCAACTCGCCGCTGCGCGTCGGCGTTTTGCCGTCGTCATCATCGAAGCCGGCGGCAACGTTCTTGACCGGCTGTCCGGCGAAGCGTTGCTTGAGGTGGTCGCTCCAGGCCACGTTGAAACCGCAGTTGGCCGGCTTCAAGGGCCGCACCGCTACCCCTTCGGCTTCGAGCAGCGGAACCCAGGCGCCGTCCGAACCGAGCCGGGCCCAGCTGCCGCCGCCCAGCGCCAGGAGGCAGGCTTCGGCGGTGACGACGACTTCGCCGTTCGGCGCGCTGAAACGCAGCGCATGCCCGCCCGGCATCCAGCCGTACCAGCGGTGCCGGGCATGAAAACGAACGCCGCCCTGCCGCAGGCGATGCAGCCAGGCGCGCAGCAGGGGCGCCGCCTTCATCTCGGCCGGGAACACGCGCCCCGAGCTGCCGACGAAAGTGGCAATGCCAAGCCCATGAGCCCAGGCGCGCAGTTGCTCGGGGCCGAAGGCGGCCAGCCAGCGACCGACTTCGGCACGGCGTGCGCCATAGCGCGTGAGAAAGATCTCCGGTGCTTCGGCGTGGGTGAGATTGAGGCCGCCGCGTCCGGCGAGCAGGAACTTGCGCGCCACCGACGGCATCGCGTCGTAGAGATCGACCGCAACACCGCCCTGGCTCAGGACTTCCGCGGCCATCAGTCCGGCGGGACCGCCGCCGACTATGGCGACGCGCCGGCCGCGCGCTTCAGCGGCCACCGTTGCCGGCGAGGAAATTCGCGAGCCGGACGTAGTCGGCCACGGCAATGTCCTCGGCGCGTGCCGTCGGCGTGATGCCGAGGGCCGCGAGCTGTGGTTCGGCGACCAGCTCGCGCAGGGTATTGCGCAGCATCTTGCGGCGCTGGGAAAACGCCGTTGCGACCACGCGCGCAAAGGCTTCCGGGCTGCGCGCCGTGGCTTCAGCGCCGACTTTCGCCATATCCACCGGGATCAGGCGCACAATCGCGGAATCGACCTTGGGCGGCGGGTTGAAGGAGCCCGGAGGGACGATGAACAGGCGTTCCATGTGGAAGCGGTACTGCAGCATCACCGAGAGGCGGCCGTAGTCTTTGTTGCCGGGCTCGGCGACCATGCGGTCCACCACCTCCCGTTGCAGCATGAAGTGCATGTCATGGACCAGCGGCGCAAAGCCCACCAGATGGAAGAGCAGGGGGCTGGAGATGTTGTAGGGCAGGTTGCCGAGGATCTTCAGGCGACCATCGCCCTTGAGGCTGCCGAAGTCGAACTCGAGGGCGTCGCCTTCGTGGATCGACAGCCGTTCCGGGGGAAAGCGCTGGCGCAGGCGGGCAATCAGGTCGCGATCGATCTCGACCACGTGGAGGTGGTCGATGCGCTCCAGCAGCGGCTCCGTCAGGGCGCCGAGGCCGGGCCCGATCTCGACCACGGTATCGCCGGCCCGCGGCGATACGGCGTCGATGATCTTTTGGATGACTCCCTCCGAGACGAGGAAGTTCTGGCCAAATCGACGGCGGGCGGCGTGTCCTTCGACAAGTCTGCTCACGTTAGGCAGCCGGAGTTTCAGGGAAGGCCAACCCGCGCAGCGGGTTAAGCGAGCCATGCGAGCGGCCGCAGCTAAAACGACGGCGGGCGCTGTGTCCCTCGACGAGTCTGCCCACGTCAGCCTGCCGGAGACTTCATGCCGTGACCGCCGTGCCGGCCGGCATGCCGTCATGGAAAACCATCAGCGTGCCGGAATCGATTGTGGTCCAGTCTTCGTTGTCGGTCAGGGGCAGCGTGGCGATCACCGCGACGCGGTCCTCGGCATTTGTTACCGCGCTGAAATCGACGCTGACGTCCTGGTCCTTGAGATGCGCGACTGCGAACGGTGCCTGGCGGACGATGAACGAGAGCGTGGTCGCGCAATGGGCATACAGGCAGTTGCCGTTGCTGAGCAGGAAGTTGAACTCGCCGTGGCCCGCGATTTCGCGCGTGATGCCGGTGAGGAAGTCGAACATCGGCCGACGCAGGGGCATGGCCTCGCCGAATTCATCGCGCAGTCGTTGCAACAGGTAGCAGAAGGCAAGTTCGGAATCGGTATCGCCCACCGGGACGAAGCTGCCGTCCAGCGCCGGTGCAAATCCCTTGAGGTTGCCGTTGTGGGCAAAGATCCAGTAGCGCCCCCAGAGCTCGCGCTGGAACGGGTGCGTGTTTTCCAGGGCGACGCGTCCCTGGGTGGCCTTGCGGATATGGGCGATGACGTTTTTCGAGTGGATCGGATAGTTGCGCACCAGCTCGGCCACCGGTGACTTCGCCGACGGTGCGACATCGAGGAAGACGCGGCAGCCCGGTCCTTCGAAAAAGGCGATGCCCCAGCCGTCCTGGTGCACGTCGGTGAGGCCGCCGCGTGTGCGAAAGCCCTCGAAGGAAAAGCAGATGTCGGTCGGCACGTTGCAGTTCATGCCCAGCAGCTGGCACATTCAGCTCACCTCCCTGTCCCCGGGAGAGGGGGCTTCCGGTCGCCGGCAGCGCCGTCGAGGACCCTGCGGGCGGCCATCTCGATGGCGGCATCGACGGCGGCGAACAGGCTGGTCGGCGAGGCCTTGCCGGAGCCGGCGAGGTCCAGCGCCGTGCCGTGATCGACCGAGGTGCGGATGACGGGCAAACCGAGGGTGACGTTGATGCCCTCGTCGAAGGCGGCGAACTTCAGCACCGCCAGGCCCTGGTCGTGGTACATCGCCAACTGCGCGTCGGAGCCGGCGAGGACGTTACGGGTGAACAAGGTGTCGGCCGGCAGCGGACCGGCCAGGTCCATGCCCTCGGCGCGCAGGGCGTCGAGCACCGGGGCGATCACGTCGATCTCCTCGCGACCCATGTGTCCGCCTTCGCCGGCATGCGGATTGAGCCCGGCGACGAGGATGCGCGGCCGCTCGATGCCGAACTTCGAGCGTAGGTCGCCATGCAGGATGCGTAGCGTGGCTTCCAGGTCCCGGCGGGTGATTGCCGCCGGAACGTCAGCCAGGGCGAGGTGGGTGGTGGCGAGGGCGACACGCAGGCCGGCGCCCGCCAGCATCATCACCACCCGCGGCGTACCTGTATTTTCAGCAAGGTATTCGGTGTGTCCGGTGAAGGCAATCCCGGCGTCATTGATCACGCCCTTGTGCACCGGCGCCGTTACCATCGCGGCGAACTCGCCGGAACGGCAGCCGGCCAGCGCGACGTCCAGCAGTTCCAGGACATACGCCGCATTGGCCGGGTCGAGGCGGCCGGCGTGTGCCGGTCGGCGCAGGGGTAGGTGACGGATCTCGATGCGACCCGGGTCGAGGCCGAGCGCCGCGGCGCGGCTGGTCAAAAGATCGCCGTCGCCCAGCACCACCAGGCGCGCCGGCCACTGGCGCCGGGCCAGGCAGAGGCAGATATCGGGCCCGATGCCCGAAGGCTCGCCGGAGGTGACCGCGATGAGCGGCACAGGCGGAGGACTCATGCAGGCGATGGCCCGTCGATCGGACGGGCCCCCTTACTATTTTTCTTCGACGCGGTATTCGACATAGGCGCGGTCGCGCATTTGCCGTATCCAGTCCTGGTAGGCCTCGTCAGCCTTGCGGTCACGCAATACCTGGCGCGCGGTCAGGCGCTGGCGTTCCACCGTGGCGTCCTCGGTACGACGCTCGAGTACCTGGATCAGGTGGAAGCCGAAGGGCGACTGGATCGGTGCGCTGATCTCGTTGATGGCCAGCGCATCCATTGCCTTTTCGAAATCCGGAACGGTATCGCCCTGATACAGCCATCCCAGGTCGCCGCCCTTGGCGGCCGAGAGATCGTTCGAGTTGAGGCGTGCAAGCTCGGCGAAATCGGCACCGTTATCCAGCCGCTCCTTGATCGCCACCAGTTTGCGGCGCGCTTCGGTTTCGGAAACGAGCTCGTTTACCTTGATCAGGATGTGCCGGGCGCGCGTCTGCTTCAAGGTGGCTACTGCCTTCGTTGTGGCCGCGCCGCGCATCTCGACCAGCTTGATGATGTGGAATCCGGCCGGGCTGCGCAGAATGTCGCTGACTTCACCCGGCTTGAGTTTCTTGACCGCGTCGGCATACAGCGCGGGCAGCCGATCGAGGGGGCGAAGTCCCATCACGCCGCCGGTCAGCCCGTCGGGGGCGTCGGAGTAGCTTGCGGCGACCTTGGCGAAGTCATCGCCGCGCCGCAACTGGTCGAGTGCGGCGCGCGCGCGCGCGCCTGTGCGCATCAACTGGTCGGGGCTGGCCTGTTCCGGGACGCGCAGCACGATGTGGGAAATATTGACCTCGGCCGCGCCGCCGTCCCCCTGGTCCGGGTTGGCCAGGTAATTGTCGATCTCGCCGTCCGAGACGACGATGCGGCTTTCCACTTCGCGATCACGCAGCCGCGACAATACGATCTCCTCGCGGATCTCCTCGCGAAACTTGATCCAGCTCACCCCGTCGCGTTCCAGCGCGGCGCGAAATTCGGGAAGGGAAAGGCGGTTGCCCTCGGCGATGCGGCGAATGGCCGCGTCGAGCTCGATGTCGGACACGCGCAATCCGGTTTCCCTGGCGAACTGGAGTTGCACGCGGTCGGTGATCATTCGCTCCAGTACCTGGCGCTCGAGGATGTCGCGGCTCGGCAACTGCACCCGTTGCATCTCGAGCTGGCGCTCGACCGTGGCGATCCGGGTCCGCAGTTCGAAGGCGGTGATCGCATCATCATTGACCACGGCGACGACGCGGTCGATCTCCAGCGGTGCCGGGCGCTTGGTCTGGGCATGAGCGGGGAAAAGGACAAGGGCGGCAAGAAGGCCGCAGAGCAGCTTGGTCAAGGTCATGGGGTAACCGAAAGCGGGTCGGACGCCGGCTGGTTGATGATGCCGTAACCGGGAACACTGCGCCGCAGTATGTCAAGCGGATTGGATCCGACTTTGGTGAATCCGTTCAGTTCGAGCTGGAAGAACAGCGCCGTGTTGGAGTTCTGGGTCTGGGTCGCCAACCGCTGCAGGACCACCCGGGCCACCCAGCAGCCGCCATCGAATTCCAGCCCGGCGACGGACTCGATCATGCGGCCATCCTTGGTGGAGTAATTGAAGCGTCCGACCGCGTGCCAGCCGCCGAAGAGCGGCCATTGGCCCGAGATGTCGATCTGGCCAAGCTGGTCGCGGGAATAGCGGTAGCCCGCATTGAGCACCTTGCCGATCTCCGGCTGGTAACGGCCGCCGACGTTAAGGCGGTCGATGCGGTCCAGGCGTGGGTTGTACTGGATGCCGACGTCGGCATAGGTCTTCGGCAGCACCCGGCCCGACAGCGAGGCGAGGAAATCCGTCTGGCGGTCGCTGCGCAGCACCTCTCCGGGAAGGCCGACTTTCTGCGTGCTGAAGTAGAAGCGCTGGCCGAAGGCGACCCGGAGGGCTTCCGCTCCTGTCTGCGGATCGAGCAGGCGCGAAGTCAGCATCGCCGTGGCCTGGTTGGCATCGCCGATGCGGTCGCCGCCGCCGTAGCGGTTTTCGCCGAATATCTGGGCGAAATTGAAGTCGGTTGCCGCGGTGTCGAACACCGGGAACTGGCGCTGGTCGCGTTCGGGTACGTACAGGTAATAGATGCGCGGCTCGAGGGTCTGCGTCAGCGGGTTGCCGAGCCAGGACAAATCGCGTTCGAAGGTCACCGAGGAATCGAGACTGAATATCGGCACTTCGCGCGAGAGGCGTTCGGGGGCGCCGACTGCCTGCCGGTTCAGGCTGTAGCTGGTGGTATGCAGCCCGATCTTCGGCGTCAGGCTGAGCACCTCGGTCTGCAGGGGCAGCGACAATTGCGGGTAGAGGGTGAACCGCCGACCCTGTACCTGCGTGGGATGGCGGAAATTTACGTGCTCGCCGCGGAAATTGAAGTTCAAACCCAGCGGCAGGTCGCCGCGGCCGGCGTCGACCGTGACTTGCGGCAACCTGCGATAGGGCTCGACCACGGGCGGCAGGGCCGGATCCTGCAGAGTCTGGTAACTCTGGGCCAGAAGGTTGGCCGACCACCAGCCGCCGCTATAACTGAGGGTGCCCTGGCGCAGCAGGTTGGTTTGTGCGATCGTGCTGGAGCCGCTGCCGAGGTCGCTGAAGTAGGTGCCGTCGGACGCGTTGTTCAGCGACAGCGATGCGGCAAATCCGCCGCCGAGGCTGTGGGCGTGATTGAAGGCATAGGCGTGCCGGCGTTTGTGGACCAGCTTGTCATCCGGCAGGTACTGGCCCTGGAAGTTTCCGGCGAATGATTCCTGCAGGTAGCGGTATTCGGTCTTCCACAGGGTGCCGCGCTTGGACATGATGCGCGGGGCGATGGTCGCATCCATGTTGGGCGCGATGTTCCAGTAGAAGGGCTGGGTGAACTCGACCCCGCCCTGGCTGGTGGATCCGGCGGTCGGTGTCAGCAGGCCGCTCTTGCGCTCGTTGTTGAGGGAGAAAGTGAGCCAGGGCGAATACAGTATCGGCGCCCCCAGGAAATAGAGCGTGGCATCGCGCGCCGTGCCCTGCTCCGCGTCGTAGTCGAGACGCAGGTCGGCAGTGCGCGCGAACCAGTCCGGCGAAGTGCCCGCCGCCGGCGCGCAGGTGCTGTAGGTGGCGTCCTGCATGCGGTACCTGCCCTGGCCCTCGAACTCGATGCGCGACGCGGTGCCGCTGCCGGTGGTCAGTTCGCTCGATGCCCGTTCCTCGGTGCCGGTCCACAGGGTTGCCGCGGATCCGGTCTTGATGCGGCGGATGCTGTAGGTCGGATGCTCGAAAAAGCCAGTGCTGTCATCGAGCTTCATTTGCATTCGCGGCCCGCTGATGCGGTCGCCATCGCGCGAAAGGCGGACATCGCCCTCGGCCTCGACTTCATCGGCGGCCTGCCGATAGGTCATGCGTTCGGCAAGCAGGATCGAGTTGCGCTTGCGCATCTCGACCGCGCCCTCCGCGGCGACCTCAACATCATTCTTCCCGCTGATCCTTTCCGCAGCGATGAAGGTTGGCAGGTCCTCGCCCGGACGCTTCAGGAAGGGAGCTATTCCCGATGTCGGGCGCAGGGCGGGTTGAGGCAATTCGCCGGCAGCGACGTAGGCGGAATACAAGGGCGCCAAGCGCGGGCGCTCTTCGACCTCAGGGGGTTCCTGGGGTTTGGGGATGGGCTCGACTGGTGGCGCGCTGCGTAGTGTTGGTGCTGCAACCGAGGCGACGGGCGCCGGTGAGTCGAGGGCAGGCCGGGACGGAGTTGCTGCAACAGCTTGTCGGGGCGTGAGGGTTGCGGTAGTCGATGCCGTCTTGGCGCCGGAACCCACGTCAGGCGACTCGGCCGCCGTGGGGGCCGCAACTGGAGTGGCGACCGCAACCGGGGTGGGGGCAACATCCCGAGCAGGAGCAACAACCGGGGCAGGAGCCACAACCGGGGCAGGAGCAACAACCGGGGCAGGAGCAACAACCGGGGCAGGAGGCGCAACCTGAGAAGGCGCCTTGACATTAGCCGGCGACTGGGCGTGGGCAGGCGGTGCGGCTGCGGGAATCGTCGCCACCGGTTTGGACGCCGCAACCTCCGGCGCAAATACCTGCTCCGTCGCGGCCGGCGTTCCACCGCCCAGCAATGCGGGATTGACGCGTAGCGGTGGCAGGGACTGTGCCACCGCGGAGCCTGCGGCCGACAGCAGCAGGATCGACAGGGAGGCGGGCCCGAATTGTCCGCGACGCGAAGTTGGCATGCCAAAGCGATGAGTGGGCGCAACGCTGGTCGCACGGCCGCGAAAACGAGGCGGCCTGCGACCCGCCGGAAGTGCACGTGCCGGCCGATGCTAGAATCCGCGATTCTATCACCTCAACCTCGCGAAACGCGCTCCCTGACTGAGTTCATGCGTGTTTCCGGGGAACCCAGCCAAGGCCCAAATGCAACGCCAGGAGCAGATCAAGACGTGGCTCGCCGGACTTTGGGCGGGTGAGGATTTCAGCCTTGCGGCCGCGTCGGCCGATGCCAGTTTCAGGCGCTACTTCCGTGCGAGGCGGGGTGACGGCAAGTCCTTCGTGATCATGGATGCGCCGCCCGCCAACGAGGACTGCCGCCCCTGGCTGCACGTCCAGCGCCTGTTTCACGCCGCCGGCGTCCATGTTCCGGAGGTGCTGGCCGAGGACCTCGAGCGCGGCTTCCTTCTGCTTTCGGATCTGGGGGACCAAACCTACCTGCAGGCGCTGACCGCCGAGAACGCGGGACCTCTGTACGGCGATGCAATCTCTGCGCTCGTGGACATCCAGCTCGCCAGCCGTCCCGGCATGCTGCCTGATTACGATCATGCCCTCCTGCGCCGCGAACTCGACCTGTTTCCCGAATGGTTCCTCGCCAGGCACCATGGCATCGCGCTGGATGCCGACGATCGGCGTGCGATCGACGAGGTCTTCGGCCGGATCATCGCGACCAATCTCGCGGAACCGAAGGTTTATGTGCACCGCGATTACCACTCGCGCAACCTGATGCGCATCGACGGCGCCGGCAACCCGGGCATCATCGATTTCCAGGATGCGGTGTACGGCCCGATCAGCTATGACATGGTTTCGCTGCTGAAGGATGCCTATGTCGAATGGGACGAGGACATCGCCCTCGACTGGCTGATCCGCTACTGGGAACAGGCGCGCAGGGCCGGCCTGCCCGTTGCAGGAGATTTCGGCGAGTTCTACCGCAGCTACGAATGGATGGGCGTGCAGCGCCACGTCAAGGTGCTCGGCATCTTCGCCCGGCTATGGCATCGCGACGGCAAGGACGGCTACCTCAAGGACCTGCCGCTCGTGGCGCGCTACCTGCGCAAGGCCTGCGAACGCTACGCCGAACTATCCCCCCTGCGCCACCTGCTCGATCGCGTCGAAGACAAGGTCACGGTGCTGGGCTATACGCTCGACCAGCGTGATTTGTAGTGCCAAAGCCCGCGCCCGGTGCGGGCTCCAACCAGTCGCCCCCTCTCTCGGAGAGGGGGGCGGAGGTGGGGTTTCGCAAAGCACTGCTTTGCGCCACCGTGGCCGGGGCGCTGTGCAAAGCGGCCCGTGGGCCGGGGGGAGAGCTCAGCAATGGCTCGCCACAAGCAAGGATCATGGCCTTCATTGGGCAAACGCCCAATGAAGGCCATGATCCTTGCCGCCGGCCGCGGCGAGCGCATGCGTCCACTGACGGACCGCACGCCGAAGCCGTTGCTGCCGGTGGCGGGGCGACCGCTGATCGTCTGGCATGTCGAACGCCTTGCCGCGTGCGGATTCCGGGATGTCGTGATCAACCACGCACACCTCGGAGAACAGATCGAAGCCCTGCTGGGGGGCGGCGACGCCTGGGGCTTGCGAATCCACTATTCGCCCGAACCGCCCGGTGCCCTGGAAACCGCCGGTGGCATTGCCAACGCCCTGTCGCTGCTTGGGGAGGAACCCTTCCTGGTGATCAACGGCGACATATTCTGTGACTGGAACCCGGCGAGGGCGGATACGGTGCTACGGCCCGGGAACCGCGCCCACCTCGTGCTGGTGCCGAATCCGCCGCAGCATCCTCATGGCGATTTCAGTTTCCTTGAGCCGGAAGTCGGCGCTGACAGCACGGCGTTCGACGGCGCGGGAGCGATGCATACCTTCGCCGGGATAGGCGTGTATCGGCCGGAACTGTTCGCCGGGATCAGCCGCGGCCAGCCGGCAAGGCTGGCGCCTCTCTTGCGTGCCGCGATGGCCGAGGGGAAGGTCTCAGGTGAATTGCACCGAGGTCGCTGGGCCGACGTCGGCACACCGCAACGCCTCGAGGAACTGGACCGGGAACTGCGCTCGCTATAATCGCCCGATGGAACAAGTTCCGCACCCGGACAGCGCAATGTCGGCGTACAGCCAGCGCCGACGCCTGCTTGCGGCGCGCATGAGGGCGGCGGGCGGCGGGCTTGCCCTGATTCCCACGGCGCCGGAACAGCCGAGGAATCGTGACGCCCACTTCCCCTACCGGGCGGACAGTTATTTCCAGTACCTGACCGGATTCACCGAGCCCGAGGCCGTGTTGGTAATCGTCGCGCCCAAGGAAGGCGACGAGCCGCAGACAATTCTTTTCTGCCGCGAGAAGAATGCCGAGCGCGAGACCTGGGATGGCTTCCGGTACGGTCCGGACGGCGCGCGGACTACATTCGGATTCGACGCCGCTTTCGTGTTCGCCGAACTTGACAGCAAGCTGTCCGAACTGCTCGCCGACCAGCCGGCGCTCTGGTTCTCGATCGGACATGATGCCGGCTGGGACGCGCGCATTGCCGCCGCGCTGAACCGGGTGCGCGGCGAGTCGCGCAACGGCAAGCGCGCTCCGCCGGTGATCCGCGATGTGCGGGCGGAACTCGATGCGATGCGCCTGGTGAAGGATGCGACCGAGCTTTCGATCATGCGTCGCGCCTCGGATATCTCCGCCGGGGCGCACGTGCGGGCGATGCGCTTCGCGGCGCCGGGCAGGTTCGAATACGAGGTCGAGGCGGAACTTCTGCATGAATTCCGTCGCCATGGTTGCGAGTTTCCCGCCTATACACCCATCGTTGCCGGCGGCGCGAATGCCTGCATCCTGCACTATGTCGGGAACGACCAGCCTCTGCGCGACGGCGACCTGCTGCTGATCGATGCCGGCGGCGAACTTTCCGGTTATGCCTCGGACATTACCCGCACCTTTCCGGTGAGCGGCCGCTTCAGCGGGCCGCAGGCCGACGTCTACGATCTGGTGCTCGATGCCCAGGCGGCGGCGATTGCCGCCGTGCGTCCCGGCGCGACTTTCGCTGATCCGCACGATGCCGCGCTGAAGGTTCTGGCCCAGGGCATGATCGACATGAAGCTGCTTGCCGGATCGCTCGATGCCGTGATCGAGTCGGGAGCCTACAAGCGCTTCTACATGCACCGCACCAGCCATTGGCTGGGCAAGGATGTCCATGACGCCGGCGAGTACAAGGATGGCGAGCACTGGGCACCCCTCGTGCCGGGGATGGTGCTGACCATCGAGCCCGGTTGTTACATCCGGCCGGCGGAGGATGTTCGCGAGGTGTTCTGGAATATCGGCGTGCGCATCGAGGATGACGCGGTCGTCACCGCCCAGGGATGCGAGATCATCACCGCCGCGGCGCCGAAGACCATCGCCGATATCGAAGCCCTGATGCGGGATTCTCGTGCCATCTGATAGCGATGCGAGCGCAGCGAGCCTGAACAGTTGCCCCCTTCCTTGGGAAGGGGGGCGGGGGGATGGCTGTCCAGTTTGCGGCTCCGCCGCCTACGATGGGAACCCCAAGGTTGCCATCGTAGGCGGCGGTCCGGCCGGCATGGCGCTGGCCCTGGCGCTGAGGCAGAAGGGCGTCGCATCCGAGATCTTCGAGGCGCGAGAGCGCTCGGCGGTGCGCCACGACCACCGCGTGCTGGCCCTGTCCGATGGCTCGCGCCAGATACTCGATTGGCTGGGCGCATGGTCGGGTTTGCCAAAGACGCCGATAGCGACCATTCATGTTTCGCAGCGCGGCGGTTTCGGACGCACCGTGCTTCAGGCCGCTGAAATAAACCTCCCGGCGCTGGGCTGGGTGGTCGCCGCGAGCGACCTCATCGCGGCGCTGGATGATGCCGTGACCAAACACGGCATCGCCTATCGGGACAATCAGTCGGTGAGTGCGGCGGATACCGCAGGCTTTCCACTCACCGCCTTTGCCGAGGGGCGCATCGAGCCGGGCGCCGGCAGCCTGCGCGACTACGGCCAGCATGCGGTGCTGTGCAATGTCGAGGTCGCCGATCCGCATCGCAACGTGGCCTGGGAGCGCTTCACCGGGGATGGCCCGCTGGCGCTGCTGCCGCTGGGCAATCGTTATTCCGTGGTGCTGACCTGTGCCGATGCCGTCGTCGAAGAGGTCAAGGCGCTGGGGGACGCGCCTTTTCTTGCGCTGCTGCAACAGCGCTTCGGTTCCCGCCACCGCTTCATCGCCGCGACGCCGCGCGTGGCCTATCCGCTGGGGCTGCGCTACCGGCCAAATCCCGTGGCTGCGCGCCAGGTTTGGCTGGGCAACGCGGCGCAAACCCTGCATCCGGTGGCCGGGCAGGGATTCAACCTGGCGCTGCGCGATATCTGGGAACTGGCCGTCGCATTGGCTGCGGCGCCCGATCCCGGTGCGCCCGACGTCCTGGCGTCCTATGCCCGCGGGCGCCAGGCCGACCGGCGTGGCGCGATCGGGTTCACCGACCTCCTGATCCTCGGCTTCGCCACCGAGTTTGCACCGCTTCGGCATCTGCGTGGCGCCGGCTTGCTGGCGCTGGACCTGCTTCCTTCCTTGCGCGCTTTTGTCGCCAAGCGGATGATCTTCGGTGCCCGTGCCTGGCCCTGATTTCCGGGCTCCCGAATATAAGCAGCCGCGATAGCGCCAAGGCCGCTTTGCGCTAAAATCGCGGCCTTCCCCGATTGCTTCCGTTCCCTTTCCGGCACATGGATTTCCTCGGTTTTTCCCTGCGCAACAACCTGTTTGTCGCGCCCATGGCCGGAGTAACGGATCGCCCGTTCCGCCAGCTTTGCAAGAAGCTGGGTGCCGGACTCGCCGTCTCGGAGATGGTCACGTCGAATTCCCTGCTCTACGGCAGCGCCAAGACGCGCCGCCGCGCCAACCACGAGGGTGAGGTCGATCCGATCTCGGTGCAGATCGCCGGCGCCGATCCGGCGATGATGGCCCAGGCGGCCCGCTACAACGCCGACAACGGCGCGCAGATCATCGACATCAACATGGGCTGCCCGGCAAAGAAAGTCTGCAATGTCATGGCCGGCTCTGCCCTGATGCAGAACGAGCCGCTGGTGGCAAGGATTCTCGAGGCGGTGGTCGGCGCCGTGCCCGGCGTTCCAGTGACGCTGAAGTTCCGCACCGGCTGGAACCGCGATAACCGCAATGCCCCGGCCATTGCCCGCATCGCGCAAGAATCCGGCATCCGCGCCATCGCGATCCATGGCCGCACCCGCGCCGACCAGTACCAGGGCGCCGCGGAATACGACACCATCGCTCTGGTGAAATCGCAGGTGCGGATCCCGGTGATCGCCAATGGCGACATCACGACCCCGCAGAAGGCGCGCTACGTTCTTGATTACACCGGTGCCGACGGGGTGATGATCGGCCGCGCCGCCCAGGGTCGGCCCTGGCTGTTCCGCGAGATCGAGCATTACCTGGCGACCGGAGAAGAGATGGCGCCGCCGAGCGTCGGCGAAATACACCGCATCCTGCGCGATCACCTGAGCGACCTCTACGGTTTCTACGGCGAGGAAACCGGGGTGCGCATCGCGCGCAAGCACATCAGCTGGTACACCAAGGGACTGGTCGGCGCGGCGCATTTCCGCCACGCCATGAACCAGTTGCAGACGGTCGGCGAGCAACTTGCCGCCGCCGACGAATTCTTCCTCGGCCATGCCGCGGCGAACGACTGCCTGCGCTACGTGTCCGACGACACGGAGATGAAGGCCGCATGAGCAGCGAAATCAACGATTGCGTGCGCCGCACGCTGAATCGCTACTTCCGGGACCTTGACGGCCAGGCGCCGCATGCCGTGTACGACATGGTGCTGAAATGCGTCGAGCGGCCGATGCTGGAAGTGGTCATGAAACAGGCGGCCGGCAACCAGACCGTCGCCGCCGAGATGCTCGGCATCAGCCGCGGCACGCTGC
>JALHNN010000014.1 GCA_022843505.1 Sulfuritalea sp. | reverse complement strand
TCCCCCCTCGGTCCGGTCAGGCGAAACGCCGGCAGAGGCGCCGCGTTCCTGGTTTCGATGGCCTGTGGAATCTCCCCGGCGGGCGCCGGGCCTGCCGGAAGGCTGTGCCAGACGAGGATGCCGCCGCCGAGGACCAGCGCCAGCCCGGCGGCCAGCATTGCCAATCCGGCGCGGCCTGTCATCGCGCCAAAGGACAAAACGCCCCGTCAGGGGCGCCTTGTCCCGGGCTACGCAAGCTCAAGCCTTCTTGTATCCATAAGGATGCCAATCCTCGGCTACCGCCGGCGGCGAGGGCCAGTTGCCATGGGGCGGGGGAGACACCGTGGTCCATTCCAGGGAAGGCGAGTTCCAGGGGTTATCCCCTGCCGGCTTGCCGTTGATCGCGCCCATGATCCAGTTCAGCACCGCGATGGCAAACCCGACGGCAAGGACTGCGGCGCCCGCGGTCATCCACTGGTGGGCACTCTCGAACTGCGGGAAGTGGGCGTAGTCATAGTAGCGGCGCGGCATGCCCTGGACGCCGATGTCCATCATGATCCAGAACACGATGTTCACGCCGACGAAGGTTAGCCAGAAGCCGAGCTTGCCCCAGAACTCGTTGTACATCTTGCCGGTCATCTTCGGGAACCAGTGATAGACGCCGCCGAAGATGGCAAAGGTGCCGGCGACCGCCATGACATAGTGGAAATGGCCGACTACGTAATAGGTATCCGAGACGCCGAGCGTCAGCGAAGGGACGGCCAGCGGGATGCCGGTCAGGCCGCCGATGAGGAATAGGAAGACCACGCCCAAACCGTAAAGCATCGGCGTATTGAAGGCGATCGAACCCTTGTAGAGCGTGCCGATCAGGCCGATCATCATCAGGCCAACCGGGATCGAGATCAGCAGCGTCGTCACCATCTGGCCGATACGCAGCCAGTCGGCCATGCCGGACACATAGAGGTGGTGCACCCATACCTCGCCGGCCAGCAGCACGATGCCGCCGACGCCGCCGTACACCACCATCTTGTAGTTGAAGACGGCGTTGCGCGCATGCACCGAAATGATTTCATAGACCACGCCGATGAAGGGCAGGAAGATCACGTACACCGCCGGATGCGAATAGAACCAGAACAGGTTCTGGTAGGTCAGCACGTCGCCGCCCTTGGTCGGATCGAAGAAGTTGGTCCCCAGGTACTTGTCCATCGAGATCAGCGACACGGCGGTGCCCAGCACCGGCACGAAAATCAGCTGCAGGACGAAGGCCGCCAGCGTGCACCAGACGAAGATGTTGAGCTTGTTGAGGGTGATGCCGGGCGCGCGCATGTAGGCGACCGTGGTGAGGAAATTCACGCCGCCGATGATCGAGGCGAAACCGAGGATCAGCACGGTGAAGGAATACATCGCCGTATTGCCCGTGGTGATCGTCGAGTAGGGCGGATAGCCGGTCCACATTACGTCGGGCGGGTCGGGGATGAAGAAGGTCAGCAGCGCCAGGATCACACCGACGTAGAACAGCCAGACCGAGAGGGCATTGACGCGCGGAAAGGCGACATCCTTGGCGCCGATCATCAGCGGGATGCAATAGTTGGCAAAGAAGCCGGTCAGCGCCGGGATCTGGAAGCCGAGGATCATCACCGCGCCGTGGGTGTAGAGCCAGACGTTGTACTGCGTCGGATTGGCGGTTATGGTCGGCCCGATGGTCGATAGCTCGATGCGCATCAGCATCGCCATGATGCCCGCCACGGCAAACGCGGCGATCGACCCGATCAGGTAGAGCACTCCGACGCGCTTGTGGTCGGTGGTGAAAATCCATTCCTTGAGATTCATCGCTTGCGTCCTTGCGTCAGGTCTTTTTCGCCGCCGGCTTGGCGGGCTTGCTGGCAGCGGGTGCTGCCGGTTCCGGCGCGCTGGCCGCCGCGAGCTTGGTCTCCTCGCCCTTGATCCAGGCGGCGTACTCTTCCGGTGCCTTGACGATGATGCGGCCGGCCATGTAACCGTGCATGACGCCACAGTACTCGGCACAGGTGACGATGTGCTCGCCGGGCTTGGTCGGGTTGAACCAGAGATAGGTGATGCGACCCGGCATCGAGTCTTCCTTGACCCGGAAGTCCGGAATGTAGTGGCTGTGCAAGGTGTCGCGGCTGGTCATGCGCAGCACCACCGGCATGCCGGCGGGAACCACGAGCTCGTTCTGGGTGCGCACGCCGTTGGGATAGGTGTAGTCCCAGCTGTACATGCCGGATTCGAGCTTGATTTCCAGGCGCTTGTCGGGAACGTCGCGATAGGTGTTCCACAGAACCCAGCCGTTGGCCGCCGTGTAGAGATCGATCGACAGGAAGACGAAGATCGGGATCACCACCCAGCCGACGGCGGAGGCCGGCGACAGCTTGGGCGAGGCGCCGACCTCGTTGCCCGGGCGGCGGCGGCCCTGCCAGATGAACCACGCCGTGACGATGGCGAACAGGATGCCGATGATGGTGATGTCGAAGATTACCTCGTTCCACAGGCGATCCCAGTCGCGCGCCGGATCCGGTATCGCCGGCTCCGCCTTGGCTGCCGCCCAGGCCGGCGCCGACAAAAACAGCGCGGCCAGCCCTGCGGCGCCGCGTCTGATGGTTTCATGCATGCGTATCCCCTTCATTCACCAACACCCCCAACTGCCGCCGCGCCATGCGCCGGCGATATGCCCACGCCCCCAGCACCATCAGTGAAAGCCCCATGATCAGCGAGCCAACCCCTGCCAGCAGCGAGTAATTCCATTGGTACCTGCCTTCGGCATAGTTGTAGCTGAAGCAGGCCCCCGTCAGGATGTCGAATACCGCCGTCGAATTGGAAATGCGCTCCCAATCGGCGTCGGTGATCGCCAGTTCCACCGTTCTTGCATCCATCCGCGTACCGTAGATGTAACGGGCAACGCGTCCTTCCGGCGTCAGGAACACCACCACGTTCGGATGCAGGAACGCCTTTGCCGCATCCGACCAGAAGAAGCGGAACCCCACCTCCCCCGCAAACCTTTCGACCTCGCCGGTCTTGACCACGGCGTGACGCCACCCCGCCTTCACCGACTCCGCGGACAGGCCATCGCCGCCGGCCATGGCCCCCGACTTGGCGAGGAAATCCCGCGCCGTCGCCGGCGAGTCCCGCTTGTCGAAGGACACCGTCAGTACCCGGTAATCCTTGCCCAGCCCGAACCGCGTCACCTTCGCCAGCACCTTGGCCAGTTCCGCGTTCATCGTCGGGCAGGTTCCGTCGCACCCGAAATACGACAACACCAGGATCACCGGCTTGCCAAGCATGTCGGCGACCCGGAAATCCCGCCCTTCCTCGTCGGTCAGCAGCGTCTCGCCGACCATCCGGTTGCCGAGGAAACTCGGCTCGTCGATCTGCATCACCGATCCGTCGGGAACGCTGTTCTGCGTCGGCGCCGTCACGGCGCGAGCCGCAAGCGCCGACAGCGCAGCGGCGACTACCAGTAATAAACCTGCGAAACGACGAAGAACCAAATGATGTCCACAAAGTGCCAGTAAAGCCCGGCGGTACGCATGAATCCCTCATCGACGTCGCCGCCGCGCAGCACGGAGGGCAGGCCGGCGAGGAAGATCGCCAGGCCGACCACCACGTGCGAGCCGTGGAGACCCGTGACCGAGAAGAAGACGGTGCTGAAGGCATTGGTGCTGATGGTGAAACCCTCGTGGATCAGGTGCGACCATTCGTAGGCCGACATTCCCAGGAAGCAGGCGCCGAGGACGATGGTGATCACGTACCAGGTGCGGAAGCCGGCCTTGTTGCCCAGATGCAGCAGGTGCTCGGCGTAATGGATGGTGAGGGACGACGCCACTAGGATGAAGGTCATCACCAACGGCAGCAGCTTGGGCAGGGCCACGGTACCGGCCGGAGGCCAGACATCGGCATGCAGCCGGGTGTACCAGTAGCCGACGAAGAACGAGACGAAAATCATCGCCTCGGCGACGATGAACCAGCCCATGGCGCCATAGGAGAGGCCTTCGCCCTTGCCCATGGCTTCGCTGGTCCAGCCGACGATGCCGGCGATGATCATGGGGACCGCAAGGCCCAGCGCCAGGATCGCGGCAAAGCCGTTGTGATAGACGAACTTGAAGGAAAACGCGATGGCCAGGGCGAGGATGCCGAAGCTGATAATGAACGGATAGATGCTCGTATCCCAATGGGGGTGGGCATGTCCGTCGGCATGATGGGCGTCGTACGCCATTGTGTCTCCCTTGGTCTTGCGCCTTGTGCTCGTCGTGGCCGCGACACAATTTTCACTGCCGCGGTTGCCAGTTGAGCGATGTTAAAACATAATTGACCTAAATCAACTCCGCCGAATTATTTCAAGGTTCGGTGATTTTCGCAACCCGAATCGGGGGGAATCCAAAAAAATGAGCACCAAGCATCTGCTGGTCGCGCTGGCCTGCGCGAGCCTGGCTGCCGCGTCCATCGCGGCGGCGAAACCGGCCGGCAACGCGGCGGCGGGACAGGCAAAATCCGCCGCCTGTGGCGGTTGCCACGGTCCCGATGGCAACACCCCGCCGGAAATGTACGCGGCGATCAAGGCGCCCAAGCTGGCCGGCCAGGTCCCCGAATACATCGTCAAGTCGCTGCATGACTACAAGGCGGCCCGCCGCAGCAACGAAGTCATGAGCCCGCAGGCCCAGGCCGTGGCGGAGAGCGACATGGCCGACATCGCCGCCTGGTTCGGCAGCCAGAAGGTCAGGCCGAACCCGGCGCAGAACAAGGATCTGCTGGCGCAGGGGGAAAAAATCTTCATGAAAGGCATCGGCCGGCCCGATGTCGTTGCCGCCTGCATCGGCTGCCATGCGCCCAACGGAGTCGGCAACCGCGACTGGGCCAAGCTCATGTCCAAGGTTCCGGCGGTGCTGGCCCCGGCGGTTGGTGGTCAGCACGCCGGCTACATCAGCGACCAGCTCAAGGCTTACAAGTCCGGCAAGCGCGCCACCGATCCGGCCAGGGTGATGCGCGACATCGCCGGCCGGATGAGCGAAAAAGACATCGCCGCCGTCGCCGAGTACATCGCCACGCTCGGCCGCTGAAAGCGCGCGCGGCGGAAAGCCCACCGCTTCCGCCTCACCCCCTCGAGACAAAAAAGCCCGCGGCGTGCCGTGGGCTTTTTTCTTCGGCATTCGCCGCCCCGGGTCAGGTATCCAGGGCGGCGAGCAGTTTTTCATGCACGCCGCCGAAGCCGCCGTTGCTCATGACCAGCACCCGGTCGCCGGCGCGTGCATCGGCGCACACGGCGGCCACCAGGTCGCCAAGGTCGCCGAAAGTCCGTGCCCGGCCTCCAAGCGGGGCGAGCGCTTCGGCAGCGTCCCAGCCGAGATTGGCGGCGTAGCAGTAGGTGGCATCGGCGTCGGCAAGGCTGCCGGGCAGCAGCGCCTTCATGGCCCCCAGTTTCATGGTGTTCGAGCGCGGTTCCAGTACCGCCAGGATGCGCGCCGGGCCGACTTGCTGGCGCAGCCCGTGTATGGTGACCCGAATCGCCGTCGGATGATGGGCGAAATCGTCGATAACGGTGACCCCGCGAACCTCGCCACGGATTTCCAGGCGTCGTTTGATGCCCTGGAAGCCGGCCAAAGCCTTCAAACCGACGTCCAAGGGAACTCCGGCATGGCGGGCGGCAAGCAGCGCCGCGACCGCGTTGGCACGATTGTGGGCGCCGGACAACGCAAAACTCTCGACGCGCCCCTGGCGACGGCCGCCGAGGCTGAGGTCAAAACCGCCTGCGGCATCCGGATCGCTGGCCGACCATCCCGCTTCACTGTTGAACCATTCGACTGGCGTCCAGCAGCCGCGCGCCAGCACTCGCTCAAGAGAGGTTTCGGAGGCGTTGGCGACGATCAGGCCATTTCCCGGCAAAGTACGTACCAAATGATGGAATTGAGTTTCAATGGCAGCAAGATCAGCGAAGATATCCGCATGATCGAATTCCAGATTGTTCAGTATCGCCGTTCGCGGCAGGTAATGCACGAACTTGGAACGCTTGTCGCAGAATGCCGTGTCGTACTCGTCGGCTTCGATGACGAAGAAGGGCGAATCGGTCAATCGGGCCGAAACCCCGAAGCCCTGCGGGACGCCGCCGACCAGGAAGCTCGGATTCAGGCCCGCGTCTTCCAGAATCCAGGCCAGCAGCGATGTCGTGGTGGTCTTGCCGTGGGTGCCGGCAACGCCAAGCACCCAACGGCCCCGCAGGATGTTCTGCGCCAGCCACTGGGGGCCTGAAACGAAAGGCAGGTTGCGGTCGAGCACGGCCTCGAGCAGCGGATTTCCCCGCGAAATGGCGTTGCCGACCACAAACAGGTCGGGAGCAAGGGCCAGTTGCGCGGCATCGTAACCCGATACCAGCTCGATGCCCTGCTCCTCCAGTTGCGTGCTCATCGGGGGATAGACGTTGGCATCGCAGCCGGTAACGCGATGGCCCGCCGCGCGCGCCAACAGGGCAATGCCGCCCATGAAGGTGCCGCAGATGCCGAGGATGTGGATATGCATGGGGCCGTTCCGTGGAATAATCGGCCGGATTCTACCGCCCGTCGTCCGCCGCCCAGCCCGCCATGCCTCGCCGCAAACCCGCCGTATCCGCGTCCAGCCACGCGCGTCGCGCCATTGCCAGCGCCGCCGCACGCCTGATGGCCGAACACGGCATCGGCGACTACGGTACTGCCAAGCGCAAGGCGGCACGCAGCCTCGGGGTCGGCGAAGGCGAGGCCCTGCCGACCAATGAGGAAGTGGAGGCGGAGTTGCGGGCCTGGCAATCCCTTTACCAGGAGGACGAACAACGCGAACGACTCCATGACCTGCGCATCACGGCGCTGGAAGTCATGGAAGGGCTGGCGGACTTCCGCCCCTACCTGACCGGCGCAACGCTTGACGGTACGGCCGGGCGCTATTCCGCGATCGAAATCGACTTGTTCGCCGACAGCAGCAAAGATGTCGAGATCGCCCTCCTATCTCGCGGCATCTCCTACGAAACGCTACCCAACCGACGCCCAGGCATCGACGCCCAGCTGCGTCTCGATTGGAATGATCTGCCGGTATTGATCACGGTGTTCCCGCTGATCGCCGAGCGGCAGCAGGCGAAAGCGTCGCCAGCGGGCCGCAGCCGCCATCGGGCGCGGGCCGAGGTCGTCGAAGAGCTGCTGAGGGAAGCGGAAAAATGAAGCGGCCCACGGTCTGGCTGGCCTTGGCCGGGATAGTCCTGCTGCTCGCCGTGGCCGGCTATCAGCTTGGTTTCATGGGGAAAGCTCAGGAGCCCCCGACCAAGTCAGCGGCCTCGGCAAGCGCCCTCATGAGTCTGCCGCTCACCGACGTGGCTGGCCGAACCCAGCGTCTGGACCAATGGCGCGGCAAGGTGCTGGTCATAAACTACTGGGCAACCTGGTGCGCGCCCTGCCGCGACGAAATGCCGGGGTTTTCGCGGCTGCATGAGAAATATCAATCCAAGGGGATTCAATTTGTCGGTATCAGCATCGATGACGCTGCCAAAATCGCCGAATTCCAGAAAATGACCCCGGTCAGCTACCCCCTGCTGATCGGCGACATGAATACCATGACGAAAAGCGCCGAACTTGGCAACAGCCGGCAAGCCCTGCCCTTCACCGCCGTGTTCGATCGCGAGGGCAATCTCGCGATGACCAAGCTGGGACGCTGGAGCGAGGCCGATCTGGAGCCCAAACTGAACGAGCTGATGTCACGATAGCTGGACAAACCCCACCTATTTGCGGCAAACTTGCACTCATGACGAAGCAAACGCGCACCAAAGCCCAGGCGGACCAGAACGCTGGGGCAAGCATCCTGGTCCTTCACGGACCGAATCTGAACCTGCTGGGCAGCCGCGAGCCGGAGATCTACGGGCGGACCACGCTGGCCAGCATCCACGCCGCGATGTCCGCCCGGGCGAAGGCGGCGGGTATCCGGCTGGAAAGCTTCCAGAGCAACCACGAGGGCGAGCTGATCGACCGTGTTCAGTCCGCGCGCGATCAGGGGGTGCGCTTCATCATCATCAATCCCGCCGCCTATACCCACACCAGCGTCGCCCTGCGCGATGCGTTGGCGGCGGTGGCGATACCTTTCATCGAAGTCCATTTGTCCAATGTTCATGCGCGGGAGCCTTTCCGCAGTCATTCCTATTTTTCGGACATTGCCGTTGGCCTGATCTCCGGTCTCGGGGCCCAGGGCTACGAACTCGCGCTGGAAGCCGCGCTCGCCCGCCTGCGGGACGCCTGAAGCTTCCGTCTTGCGGCCGCCGCCGCCGATCCATTTCGTTTTAGGAGCCCCCATGGACCTGAGAAAACTCAAGACCCTGATCGACCTCGTGCAGAACTCGGGCATTTCCGAGCTCGAAATCAGCGAGGGCGAGGAAAAAATCCGCATCGCCAAGCACCTGACGGCTGCCCCGGCCACCACGGTGGTAAGCATGCCCGTCGCCGCGCCGGCAGCACCGGTCGCCGTGGCGCCAGCGCCGACTTCCGCGCCAGCCGAGCCTGCTCCGGTCCAGTCCGAGGGCCATATCGTCAAGGCGCCCATGGTCGGCACCTTCTATCGTGCCAGCAGTCCGGATGCCTCCCCCTTCGTCGAGGTCGGACAGGCCGTCAAGGCCGGCGACACGCTGTGCGTGATCGAGGCGATGAAGCTGATGAACGAAATCGAGGCCGATATTTCCGGCGTGATCAAGGCAATCCAGGTCGAAAACGGCCAGGCGGTGGAGTACGGACAGTCCATGTTCGTGATCGGCTGAGCATGTTCGGCAAGGTTCTAATCGCAAACCGGGGTGAGATAGCCCTGCGCATCCTGCGCGCCTGCCGCGAACTCGGCGTGCGCACGGTTGCCGTGCATTCGGAAGCGGATACCGAAGCGAAGTACGTCAAGCTGGCCGACGAGTCGGTCTGCATCGGCCCGGCGCCGTCGAGCCAGAGCTACCTCAACATTCCGGCCATCATCTCCGCGGCCGAAGTCACCGACGCCGAGGCGATCCACCCCGGCTACGGCTTCCTGTCTGAGAACGCCGATTTCGGCGAGCGCGTCGAGAAATCCGGTTTCGCCTTCATCGGCCCGCGGCCGGAAACCATCCGCCTGATGGGCGACAAGGTCAGCGCCAAGGACGCCATGAAGGCCGCCGGCGTTCCCTGCGTGCCCGGCTCCGATGGCGCCCTGCCCGACGATCCCAAGGAAATCATCAAGATCGCCCGCACCGTGGGCTACCCGGTGATCATCAAGGCCGCCGGCGGCGGCGGCGGGCGCGGCATGCGCGTGGTGCATACCGAAGCCGCACTGATCAATGCGGTCAACATGACGCGCAGCGAGGCCGGCGCCGCCTTCAACAATCCGACGGTGTACATGGAGAAGTTCCTCGAGAATCCGCGCCACGTCGAAATCCAGGTGCTCTCGGACTCCTTCCGCAACTCGGTCTACCTCGGCGAACGCGACTGCTCGATGCAGCGCCGCCACCAGAAGGTGATCGAGGAGGCCCCGGCGCCGGACATCAACCGGCGCGTGCTGGCCCGCGTCGGCGACCGCTGCGCCGAGGCCTGCCGCAGAATCAATTACCGCGGCGCCGGCACCTTCGAGTTCCTCTACGAAAACGGCGAGTTCTTTTTCATCGAAATGAACACCCGGGTCCAGGTCGAGCACCCGGTGACCGAACTGATCACCGGCATCGACATCGTCCAGGCCCAGATCCGCATCGCCGCCGGCGAGAAGCTCTGGTTCCGCCAACGCGATGTCGAACTGCGCGGCCATGCCGTCGAATGCCGCATCAATGCCGAAGACCCGTTCAAGTTCACTCCTTCGCCGGGCAAGATCACCAACTGGCATCCGCCTGGCGGCCCCGGCATCCGCGTTGATTCCCACGCCTATTCCGGCTATACCGTGCCGCCCCACTATGACTCGATGATCGGGAAAGTGATCGCTTACGGCGATACCCGGGAGCAGGCCATCCGGCGGATGCGCATCGCGCTCTCGGAGATGATGGTTGATGGCATCAAGACCAACATCCCGCTGCATCAGGAACTGATGCTCGATCAGCGCTTCATCAAGGGCGGCACCAGCATCCACTACCTCGAAGAAAAGCTCGCCGCCAAGAGCGAGGCCACCAAGGGAAAATAGGCGGATGTGGGTCAGCGTCGCCCTGGAAACCGACGCTACCCATGCGGAAGCGCTCTCCGATGCGCTGATGGCCGCCGGCGCGATCTCGGTGAGCGTCGAAGACGCCCTGGCCGGCACCGAGCTGGAAACGCCGCAGTTCGGCGAGCCGGACGGTTCCGGCGGCATGCCGGCAACCCCGTTGTGGACTGAAAGCCGCGTGGTCGCCCTGTTCGATCCGGCACCCGATCTGCTCGGGCGGATCGCCACCGCGACAGCGGAGGCCGGCATCAGCGACCTGCCGGAGATCAAGCTCGAAGATGTCGAGGAGCAGGATTGGGTGCGCCTGACCCAGGCCCAATTCGATCCGATCCGCATCAATGAGCGCCTGTGGATCGTGCCCTCCTGGCATGCCGCCCCCGATCCGGACGCCGTGAGCCTGGTGCTCGACCCCGGCCTCGCCTTCGGCACCGGCTCGCACCCCACGACCTTCCTTTGCCTGCAGTGGCTCAGCGACTCCCTGCGCGGCGGCGCCGGGACCCAACTTAGGGTCCTCGACTACGGCTGCGGCTCGGGCATACTCGGCATTGCCGCCGCCAGGCTGGGAGCCGGAACCGTGCTCGGCGTCGACATCGACGACAACGCACTCGTCGCCGCGCGCGACAACGCCGCCCGCAATGAAGTCACGCTGCAGCTGCGGCATTCGAAGGACGCACTGGCAGAAGAATTCGACATCGTGGTAGCCAATATCCTGACCAACCCGCTCTGCGTACTGGCACCCTTGCTCGCGGGTCGCGTCGCTCCCGGCGGACGCATCGCGCTGGCCGGCGTGCTGGCGACGCAGGCGCAGCAGGTGATCGATGCCTATGCGCCGTTGATAGCGCTCGAGGTCGGCGCCGAACGGGATGGCTGGGTGCGCCTGGAGGGACGCCGATGCTGACGCGCTGCCCGTCCTGCGCGACACATTTCCGCGTCACCGCCGAGCAGCTCAAGCAGCGCGCCGGCCGCGTACGCTGCGGCGAATGCCAGCATGTCTTCAACGCGCTCGACACGCTGATCGAAGAGCCGCCGCTGGTCATCGCGCCGCCGCCCCCTCCACCTGAACCGGCAGCGCTTTCCGCCTCCAAGGAAGAAATCGCCGTCCCCCCGGCGCCGACTTTTGAGGGTGCGGAACAAACGCCGGCCCCCGTCGCCGAAGTCATGGAGAGGGAGACTGAAGGTGCTCTGCCGGCTTCCGACCATGCGCCGGCGGAAATTCCTGCAGGAAATCTCGAAGCGCCAACACCGGAGCCAAACCCCGTCGATTCGCCAGCGGCGGAGTCGCCGCCCGTCCCCGAGAACAGCATCCTGCCGGTCGCGATCACCACCGCCGGGGATCCGACAATTGCCGAAAAGCCGCCTGCGCATCGGGAGGAAGAGTCCGCGCCCTGGGACGAAAGCTTCAACGAGCCGCCGCCACCGCGACGCTGGCCCTGGGCGATCGGCGGCCTGCTGGCCCTCTTCGCGCTGGGCCTGCAGGCCATGCTGACCTACCGGGTGGAGCTGGCCGTGCTCTGGCCCGAATCGCGGCCGCTGCTGCTTGCCGCCTGTGAATATCTGGGTTGCGAAGTCGCGTTGCCGGCCAAGGTGGCGCTGGTCGGCATCGAGTCCTCCGACCTGCACCCCGATCCGACACAAAAGGGTCGCCTGGCGCTCACCGCCACGCTGAAAAACCGCGCCCCCTTTGCCCAGCAGTTTCCCCACCTCGAACTGACGCTCACCGACACCGCGGACAAGGCCATCGTGCGCAAGGTCCTGAGCCCCGACCAATACCTGCGGCGCGGAACGCTCATCACCAGCGGCATGGCGCCGAACGCCGACCTGGCCGTGGCCATGACGCTGGATGCCGGCGACCTGCCGGCCAGCGGCTACCGCCTTTACATCTTCTATCCCTGAGATTGCGAAAGACCCCATGAAGACACTCATCTGCGGCTCCATGGCCTACGACACCATCATGGTGTTCGGCGACCGCTTCAAGAACCACATCCTGCCGGAGCAGATCCACATCCTCAACGTCGCCTTCCTCGTGCCCGACATGCGCCGCGAGTTCGGCGGCTGCGCCGGCAACATCGCCTACAACCTGAAGCTGCTCGGCGGCGAGCCGCTGATCATGGCCACCGTCGGCGACGACAGCGCGCCCTACATGCACCGCCTGAAGCAGCTGGGCCTGGATGCCAGCCACGTGCGCGAAGTACAGGGCAGCTTCACCGCCCAGGCCTTCATCACCACCGACCTCGACGACAACCAGATCACCGCCTTCCATCCGGGGGCGATGACCCATTCGCACCAGAACAGGGTCGCGGACGCGAAGGATGTCGGCCTCGGCATCGTTTCGCCCGACGGGCGCGACGGCATGCTGCAGCATGCGAGGGAATTCAAGGCCGCCGGCATCCCCTTCGTCTTCGACCCCGGCCAGGGCCTGCCGATGTTCGACGGCCCGGAACTGATGGCCTTCCTGAAACTAGCCGACTTCTGCACGGTCAATGACTACGAAGCCAAGCTGCTGACCGAGCGCACCGGCTTGCCGCTGGAGCGGCTGGCCGAGGAAGTCAGGGCGCTGGTGGTCACGCTCGGCGGCAACGGGTCGCAGATCTACACGGCGGGGCGGCGCATCGACATCCCGGTGGCGCCCCCGGAAAACCTGATCGACCCGACCGGTTGCGGCGATGCCTACCGCGCCGGTTTGCTGTATGGCATCGGCAAGCGCTGGGAGTGGGACAAGATCGGCCGACTCGCCTCGCTGATGGGATCGATCAAGATCGCCCATCGCGGCGGCCAGAACCACAAGCTGACGCATGAGGAAATCGCCGGGCGCTACCGCACGGCGTTCGGAGAGAATCTCTGACAGGAGAGTGAAACGATGAACAGAACCATCTCGATCTGCGCCGCCGCTCTGGCGGCACTGCTGCTGGCGGCGTGCGCCGGCAGCCAGTCGGGCTCGGCCTATTCCCGCTCGCAGACCCGCGGCGAGATGAACGTGCGCATGGGGGTGGTGGAATCCGTGCGCACCGTCACCATCGAAGGTACGCAATCCGGCGTCGGCACCGTTGCCGGCGGCGTGATCGGCGGTGTCGCCGGCAGCAACCTCGGCCAGGGCAAGGGCCAGACCGTGGGCTCGGTGCTCGGCGCCGTGCTCGGCGGCGTCGCCGGACAGGCGATCGAAGAACGGGCCTCCAAGAAGGACGGCCTCGAGATCACCATCAAGCTCGACAGCGGTCAGATCATCGCCGTCACCCAGGAAGCCGACGAGAGCTTCCGCCCCGGCGAGCGGGTGCGCGTGTTGTCGGGCGGCGGAGCCACGCGGGTATCGCATTAGCGCAAAACGCAGAAGACGTCGCTCGTGAATCGAGCGCAGCGAGCCAATGGGGAACCCCCCGCGAGGGGGGCAAAGGGGGGCGGGCCGAGCTTGCTCGCCAATGGACAAAGGGTACGAGCGCTCCATGATTTGCCGATGGCTGTCGAAGCCATCGGCAGTTGCCCGCGGCTCAGTCCCAGCCCATCGGCCCCACGGACTCGGGGCAGGGCTGGCGAAATATCCGCCTGTCCTCGAGGCGCACGGCGGTGAGGCTGCCGCCCCACAGGCAGCCGGTGTCCAGGGCCAGAAGTCCCGGCTGGTCGCGGAACCCCAGGCCGGACCAGTGCCCGCAAATGATGGTGTGGTCCGCGCTGGCGCGGCCGGGCACGTCAAACCAGGGCAGGCATCCGGCAGGCCCCTGGCCGGGCGGCGCCTTGGCCCCGAGAGCGCGAAACTCCATGGCGCCCTCCGCCGTGACGTAGCGCATCCGGGTCATGGCATTGACGATCACGCGCAGGCGGTCCCAGCCCGCAAGTTCGTCGCTCCAGACGGCCGGCTCCGACCCCCACATGTTGGCCAGGAAATCGCGATAGCCCGGTGCGACCAGCGCTGCCGATACTTCATCGGACAAGGCCTGCGCCTTGGCAACGGACCATTGCGGCAGCAAACCGGCATGCACCATGGTCCAGGCGCCCTCGACATGCACCAGGGGCCGGCCACGCAGCCAGGTGATCAGGTCATCGCGGTCCGGCGCGGCAAGGGTCTCCCGCAGGGTGTCCTCCTTGTTCGCCTTGCCGTAGCCGGCCGATTGCATGACGAGGTGCAGGTCGTGGTTGCCAAGCACGACGGTGGCCGCTGTGCCGAGCGAGCGCACGAAGCGCAGGACCTCGAGTGAGGCCGGGCCGCGATTGACGAGGTCGCCGACGAACCAGAGGCGGTCGGCCGCCGGATCGAAACTGATATAGTCGAGAAGGCGTCGCAGCGGGTCGAAGCAGCCCTGCAGGTCGCCGATTGCATAGGTAGCCATAGACGGCGAGTTTAACTTGAGCCTCGATCCCGCCCCCAAGATACTGGTCATCCGCCGCGACAACATCGGCGACCTGGTGTGCACCACGCCGCTGATCACGGCCCTGCGCCGGCGCTTTCCCGCGGGCTGGCTGGGCGCGCTGGTCAATAGCTACAACGCGCCGGTGCTGGCCGGCAATCCCGACCTTGACGAGGTACTGGTCTACACCAAGGCCAAGCACCGCGGCCACGGCGAATCGCTGCCAGGCATCCTGTGGCGACGGCTGCAGATGATGCGCCGCCTGCGCGACATGGCGATCGATGACGTGATCATCGCCACCACCTCGCCCCAGCCACGGGTACTCCGGCAGGCACAATGGCTGCGGCCGAAACGCATCATCGGCTTCGGCGCTGTCGCCGGGCTGGATGTCGCATTGCCGCTGGACGACGCCGGACGACACGAGGTGGAGGACGTCTTCCGCGTCGCCGCCCTGTATGGCATAGCCGGCGCGCCGCCATCCTGCCGGGTAATGCGCCCGGCCGCCGTAGCACCAGCGCCGACTCTCACCGTCGGCGTGCACATCAGCGCGCGCAAGCCATCCCAGCGCTGGCCTCTCGAGCGTTTTGCGGAATCCATGCAGGCCATTGCGGCACAGGCGCCTACCCGCTTCATGCTCCTCTGGTCGCCGGGCGCGGACGACAATCCGCTGCATCCCGGCGACGATGCCAAGGCACGGGACCTGATGGCAAGAGTTTCCGGAGGAACGCAGCGCGCCGGCGCTGGTGACACGGTGATCACCGTCGAGGCGCGGCCCACGCTAAGCCTTCCGGAGTTGATCGCCGCCTTGTCGGAATGCTCTGCTGTGATCTGCGCCGACGGCGGCGCCATCCACCTCGCCGCCGGCCTCGGGCGGCCCATCGTCTGCCTGTTCGGGGATTCGGGCGCCGCGCGCTGGCACCCCTGGGGTGTGCCTTATCGGCTGCTGCAGAAGCCATCCCGCGAGGTGC
>JALHNN010000013.1:8964-15792 GCA_022843505.1 Sulfuritalea sp. | reverse complement strand
GCAGCCCGACCTGCGCCATGAGTTTCGGCGACAACGGCGGCGCCACCGGTTGGTTGGTCGGCGAACCCAACCGCGGCCTGGAATACATGTTCATCATGATGAACGAGGCGCGCTTCGGCGTCGGCGTGCAGGGCATAGGCATCGGCGAGCGCGCCTGGCAGCAGGCGCTGGCTTTCGCCAGGGAGCGGGTACAGGGGCGCGACGCGGTCACCGGTGCGGTGGGGCAGCCGATCCTCAAGCACCCGGATGTCAAGCGCATGCTGCTGACCATGCGTGCCCGCATCATGGCCATGCGTGCATTGGCCCTCACGGCGGCAGGCTGGTTCGATGTTGCCCGTCACTCGCCGGACAAGGCGGCGGCCGACAAGGCGAGGCGCTACGTCGACCTGCTGATGCCGGTGGTCAAGGGCTGGTGTACCGAGACCTGCCAGCAGATCTGCTATGACGCGATACAGATCCACGGCGGCATGGGCTTCGTCGAGGAGACCGGCATCGCCCAGCACTACCGCGATGCCCGCATCATCACCATCTACGAGGGCACCACCGGCATCCAGGCCAACGACCTGGTCGGGCGCAAGATCCTGCGCGAGAACGGCGCCACCCTGCGCGAGCTGATCGTCGACATGCGCGGCGTCGCCGCCGAGCTGTCAGCAGTTGACGATCTGCGTTCGCTGGGGCGGCGGCTGGAGGAAGACGTCGCGGCGCTGGAGCGGGCCCTCGACTGGATACTCGCCAACGGCCGCGAACAGTTTGCCGCCGTGCTGGCCGGTGCCGTGCCCTTCCTGCACCTGCTGGGCACCGTCTGCGGCAGCTGGCAGCTCGGGCGCGTCGCGCTGGCGGCAACGCACCCGAGGCGTTCCGGTGCCTGGGATGCCGACTACCTGTGCGGCCTGGTCGAACTGGCGCGCTTCCATGCCCACGCCCTCGGGGTGCAGGCGCCCGCCCTGGCGGCGGCAATAGTCGGCGCCGGGGAGACGGCGAAAGCCTTCGCGCTGGAGCTGTAGGCGCCAGGCGTTACGATTGACCGCACCGGCAATGCCGGACATACTGGGTCCATGCCTTCCCCCACCCACTTCGAAAAGCACCAGCTGATCCGCTTCCACCACTGCGATCCGGCGGGCATTGTTTTTTATCCCGAGTATCTGGTCATCATCGACGAGCTGATCGAGGACTGGTTCACCGAGGGCATGAAGACCAGTTTTGCCGACCTGCATGCAATCGACCGCGTCGGCATTCCCGCGGCGCGCATCGAGGTCGATTTCATCTCGCCCTCCAAGATCGGGGACATGCTCTGCCTCCGCCTGTTCGTCACGCGCATCGGCACCAAGTCATTCACGCTGATGGTCGAAGCCAGCGTCGGCGACAAGGTAAGGCTGCGCGCGGTGCTGGTGCGGGTCGTCGCCAGCCTCGACGGGTTGCAGAGCATTCCCATCCCGGACTCGCTGCGCGTCAGGCTGCAAGCCTACCTGATCGCGGAAGTGCGCAAGGGGCGCGAGCCGACGGCCACCTGACGTACCCGCGGCAAGCACGCTGCGGCGCGTGCCAGGCTAGACTCAACTTTCCGGTCGATCACGCACCGTCATTCAAGGATACGAGGCATGGCAAACATCGCATTTCTCGGTACCGGCCTGCTCGGCAGCGCCTGTGCCGAAGCCGCGGCAAAGCGCGGCGAAACGGTCACGGCCTGGAATCGCTCCGCCGACAAGGCGCGCGCACTCACGCCCTTCGGAATCAGCGTGGCGGAAACACCCGCCGACGCCGTGCGCGGTGCCGCCAGGGTGCATCTGGTGCTCAAGGACGACGCCGTGGTGGATGAGGTGATTGCCGCGGCACGCCCCGGCCTGGCTGCCGGTGCGATCATCATCGACCACAGCACCACCCTGCCGGCATCGACGGCGCAGCGTGCGGCGCGGCTGGCGGCGGAGGGGCTCCGCTTCCTGCACTGCCCCGTGTTCATGACGCCGCAGGCGGCGCGCAACGCCAAGGGCTCGATACTGGCCGCCGGGCCGCGCGCGGTCTTTGACCAGGTTCAGGACGCCCTCGCCGCCATGACCGGGCGGCTCGAGTACCAGGGCGAGCGCGGCGATCTTGCGGCGGCCAAGAAACTCTTCGGCAACGCCCTGATCCTCAGCCTCGTCGGCACCATCGCGGATGTGCTCACGCTGGCGCAGGCGGCGGGTGTCGACGGCCAGGCGGCGATCGACGTCGCCCAGCTCTTCGATCTCAACGGCATGATGGCGCTGCGCGGCGGCAACATGGCCAAGGGCAATTTTCCCCCCAGTTTCGAACTGGCGATGGCGCGCAAGGATCTCGGACTGATGCTCGGCACCGCGGGCGACCGGCCGCTGGCGGTGCTGCCCGGGCTCGCCGCGCGCATGGATGGCTTGATCGCCGCCGGCCATGGCGCCGACGACGTCAGCATCCTTGCCAAAGACGCGCTGGCGCGCTGAAGCGGAGCCCGTCATGGTCCTGCTCGAATTCTCGATGTCGCCTTTCGCCAAGGGCGAGAGCCTCAGCCCCTATGTCGCACGTTCGCTCGACATCATCGACAAAAGCGGTCTGCCCTACCAGCTGACGCCCATGGGCACCATCATCGAAGGCGAATGGGCGGAAGTGATGGCCGTGGTCACCGCCTGCTTCGACGCGATGCGCGGCGATTGCGATCGCATCAGCACCCAGATCAAGATCGACTATCGCGCCGGACCGGGCGGGCGCATCAAGGCCAAGGTCGCCGCGGTCGAGGAGAAGCTCGGGCGCAGGCTCGCGACCTGACCGGGAGCAAGGCCGACGCCGGATGCCGCGCCAGGCCGGCCCAGTCGTGGCGGCGGCGGGATTTCAGTCGCCTGCGCGGCGGTGGCGATACATGTGGAACGGCGCATTGCGGAATTCGAGCTGCTTTTCCAGCGTCGCCCCGAGCGCCAGCGCCAGCGCGATCGAGCGCTGGTTGTCGGCATGGATCAGGCTGATCGGTTGCATCTGCGGCAGGTGCGCCGGAAGCATGGCCTGCACGGCGCGCGCCGCCTCGCTGGCGTAGCCCTTGCCCCAGTGACGGCGAATGATGGCCCACTTGATTTCGGGTTCGGGCCATTCGCGTGGATACCAGAGGCCGACCAGACCGACCACCCCATCGTCGGCCTTGCTGCGCAGCACGTAGGGGCCGTAGCCGTGGCGGTCCCAGTGGCGCAGAACGGCGGCCATGGTCCGCTCGGTATCGGCTGCGGTCAGCGGCTGGTAGAAGGTGTAGGTCGCGCACTCCGGATCCGAGTAGTACGCGAACAGCGGCCGCCAGTCCTCGAGCACCGGCCGCGCCAGCCGCAAGCGGCTGCTCTCCGTGGCGTCCGGAATCAGCGCCGGACGCGCCGCGCCAGTGTCAGCCATCAGTTGCCCTCAAAGCGGGGCTTTTCCTTGGCGACGAAGGCCTGGTAGGCGCGGGTGAAATCCTCCGTCTGCATGCAGATCGCCTGGGCCTCGGCTTCCGTCTCCAGCGCCTGCTCGATGCTCATGTCCCATTCCTGGTGCAGGCATTTCTTGGTCATGGTGTGGGCGAAGGCCGGGCCGTCGGCGAGCGATTGCGCCATGGCCCGTGCCTCGGCCAGCAGCTGCTCGCGCGGCAGCAGGCGGTTGAAATAGCCCCAGGACAAGCCTTCCTCGGCGCTCATCGAGCGGCCGGTATAGAGCAGCTCCGAGGCGCGGCCGTGGCCGATGATGCGCGGCAGGATGGCGCAGGCGCCCATGTCGCAGCCGGCCAGGCCGACGCGGACGAAGAGGAAGGCGGTCTTGGCCGCAGGGGTGGCGTAGCGCATGTCCGATGCCATCGAGATGATGGCGCCGGCCCCGGCGCAGACGCCGTCGACGGCGGATATGATGGGCTGCGGACAGGTGCGCATTTCCTTGACCAGGTTGCCGGTCATGCGGGTGAAGGCGAGCAGGCCGTCCATGCTCATCCCGGTCAGCGGGCCGATGATCTCGTGCACGTCGCCGCCGGAACAGAAGTTGTCGCCGGCACCGGTGATCACCACGGCGCGCACGTCGTCGACGTACTGGAACTTGTGGAAGGTGTCGCGCAGCTCGGCGTAACTGTCGAAGGTGAGCGGATTCTTGCGCTCGGGGCGGTTCAGGGTGATGGTGGCGACCCGGTCGGCGACCTCCATTTTGAAGTGTTGCGGCGCCATCGCCGCCGCCTTGAGTTTGTACATGCGGGCTTCCTTGGTCGTCGGTGGGATGTCGGGCCGGTCGGCGCCGGTTGCGGCGCGGCGCGGATCGCGGGGCACGCCGCGCGCAGGCGTGGCCGGGACGGGATGAATGATCGCTCAGCCACATTTCAGCGTCAAGGCGCGAATATCCGCGTACCATCACGGCTCGGCCCCGCCCCCCGCGGCGAGCGCCGCCAAGTACATCGGAATATCCGGGGCAGAGAGGAGCCGTTGGCATGGAATCGTCGCAGGCCGGACTGGCTGGCCGTCACGCCGTGGTGACCGGCGGCGGGCGCGGCATCGGCGCCACGATCGCGCGCGCGCTGGTCGAGCAGGGCGCCGCCGTCACCCTGATGGGCCGCAATGCCGCCACGCTGGAAGACGAAGCCGCGCGCCTGCGGCCGTCGGGCCGGGTGCATTGCCAGGCCGTTGATCTCGCCGATCCCGAGTCGACCAACGCCGCGTTTGCTTCCGCCGCCAGGGCACTGGGCCCGGTGACCATACTCATCAACAACGCCGGCCAGGCGGTGAGCGCGCCGCTGGGCAAGACCGACCTCGAGCTGTGGAACCGGATGCTGGCGGTGAACCTCACCGGCACGTATCTGGGCATCCATGCCGTGCTGCCCGGCATGCTGCAGGCCGGCTGGGGCCGCATCGTCAATATCGCCAGCACCGCCGCGCTCAGGGGCTACCCCTACGTCGCCGCCTACTGCGCCGCCAAGCACGGCGTGCTCGGCCTCACCCGCGCGCTGGCGCTCGAACTGGCGAAGAAGTCGGTGACCGTGAATGCGGTATGCCCGGGCTACACCGAGACCGAAATCGTGCGCGACGCGCTGGCCAACATCCGGGCCAAGACCGGCCGCAGCGAGGCCGAGGCGCTGGCGGAACTGGTCAAGCAAAATCCGCAGGGCCGCCTGGTGCAGCCCGCCGAAGTCGCCAACGCCGTGCTCTGGCTCTGCCTGCCCGGCAGCGAATCCATCACCGGCCAGGCGATCTCCGTCGCCGGCGGCGAAACAATGTAAGCGACTACGGGAAAACAACATGAGTGACGCAAGCTACCTCGGCTGGCCCTTCTTCGACGACAGCCACCGCAAACTGCAGGCCGAGTTGGAAGCCTGGGCCGCTGCCAACATCAGCGATGACCACCACGCCGACACCGACCAGGCCTGCCGCGATTTCGTCGCCAGCCTCGGCGCCGCCGGCTGGCTGCGCTATGCCGTGGGAGGCACGGCCAACGGCGGTCAATACGATGTCATCGACACGCGCGCCATCTGCCTGCTGCGCGAAACCCTGGCGCGCCACTCGGGCCTCGCCGATTTCGCCTTCGCCATGCAGGGCCTGGGCTCGGGTGCCGTCACCCTGCACGGCACGGCGGAGCAGAAGCAGCGCTACCTGACGCGGGTCGCCGCCGGCACCGCCATCGCCGCCTTCGCGCTGTCCGAGCCGAATTCCGGTTCCGACGTCGCCGCCATGAGCTGCGCCGCCCGCGCCGAGGGCGACCACTACGTGCTCGACGGCGAGAAGACCTGGATCTCCAACGGCGGCATCGCCGACTTCTACGTGGTCTTCGCCCGCAGCGGCGAGGCCCCCGGCTCGCGGGGGCTGTCGGCCTTCATCGTCGATGCCGAGACGCCGGGATTCGAGATTGCCGAACGCATCAACGTCATCGCCCCGCACCCGCTGGCGCGGCTGCGCTTCACGAATTGCCGCGTGCCGAAGTCGGCCCTGCTCGCCTCGCCGGGGCAGGGCTTCAAGGTGGCGATGCAGACCCTGGACATCTTCCGCACCTCGGTCGCCGCCGCCGCGCTGGGATTCGCCCGCCATGCGCTGGACGAGGCGCTCGCCCGCGCCACCACGCGGCCGATGTTCAACCAGAAGCTGGCCGACTTCCAGATCACCCAGACCAGGCTGGCGCAGATGGCCACCGGCATCGACATCTCGGCGCTGCTGACCTATCGCGCCGCCTGGCAGCGCGACCAGGGGCAGAATGTCACGCGCGAAGCGGCGATGGCCAAGATGACGGCCACCGAAACCGCGCAGCAGGTGATCGATGCGGCAGTCCAGATCTGGGGCGGCCTTGGCGTCGTCAGCGACCATCCCGTGGAAAAGCTCTACCGCGAGATCCGCGCCCTGCGCATCTACGAGGGCGCCACCGAAGTGCAGCAGTTGATCATCGGGCGGCAGACGCTCAACGCCTGGGAGCAGCAGCAGGCGGCACAGCAGCAGTAGCGCGGGTCGGGCCGGCGAGAGTCGGCGCCGGCAGTGCGGCTCCGCCAGGGGCAGCCGGCACCGGAATTGGCGTCCCGTCCGCCAAACCATCATCAATGCGTAACCGGAATGTAACGGCGCTACGAGACTATTCCCGGCGATCCTTGGATTTACCTGCGCTGGAGTGTCGATACCGATGGAGCAGCTATTTCACCGATTCGCCGAGGAACCCCTGGTGGTCTCGGTGCTGGCAACCTTTCTGGTGCTGGGCTGGATTCTCTTTCGGCGCCGGGTAAGGCGCGAGGAGAGTCCCGCCTACATCCGTCCCCAAACCGGCGGGGGCTTGCGCCGCGACTGAGCGCGGATGCCAAGCCCGGACAACGCGGCGCGAGAAGCATCGAGTCAGGCCACGTATCACATAAGCGAA
>JALHNN010000013.1:0-8954 GCA_022843505.1 Sulfuritalea sp. | reverse complement strand
ATTCACCACATCGTTGACGCATTCCCTCCGACCCGTTGAATCGCGACGCCCATGATGAACACTGCCCCACACCTGCCGCTGGCGCCGAAGCCCGCGACCCGCCTCACCCTCAAGGACCGCCTGGACAAGAAGGTCTTCGACGCGCTCTATGCGCGATCGCTGGTGTACAACACCTGCTGGGAGGATCCTGCGGTGGATCGTCAGGCCCTCGATCTTGGCCCGCGCGACAGCATTGCGGTGATCACCAGCGCCGGCTGCAACGTTCTCGACTATGCTTTGCAGGGGCCGGCGGCAATCCATGCGATCGATGCCAATCCGCGCCAGAACGCGCTGCTGGAGCTCAAGCTGGCGGCGATCCGCCATCTCGAGTTCGACGACTTCTTCGAGGTTTTCGGCAACGGCTACCACGCCCGGTTTCGCGAGCTGTATCGCCAGCGCTTGCGCGGCGACCTTTCCGCCTTTGCGCGAGCCTATTGGGACCGCAACGGCAAGTGGTTCACCAGCCGCCACGGCAGCTTCTACTTTCATGGCCTGTCGGGCTTTGTCGCCCGCAGCTTTCGGACCTACTTCAAGATGCGGCCGCAGCTGGCGCGGGACGTGCAGGCCCTGCTGGAATGCGAGGATCTGCAAACGCAGCAGTGCGTCTACGACGAGCGCATCGCCCGCGAACTCTGGACGCCGACCATCAAGTGGATACTCAACCGGCAGCTGACCATGAGCCTGCTCGGCGTGCCCCATCCCCAGCGCCGGCTGGTGCAGGCGCAGCATCCGGACGGCGTCGCCGGCTTCATACGCGATGCGATCGAGTACGTGTTTCGTCATTTGCCGGTGGCCCACAACTATTTCTGGCAGGTGTATCTCAACGGGCACTACACGCGCGAGTGCTGCCCCGAATACCTCAAGCATGACAATTTCGTCGCCTTGCGCAACGGCCTCGCCGACAGCATCGAGATCCACGACTCCACGGTCACCGAGTTCCTCGATCGCCACGAGGAGCCGATCACGCGATTCGTGTTGCTCGACCACATGGACTGGATGAGCAGCTACTACCCGGGTGCCCTGATCGAGGAATGGACCGGCATCGTGGAACGGGCGGCGCCCGGCGCCCGCGTATTGCTGCGCAGCGCCCACGCCTGTCCGCCTTCCTCGACTGGGTGCGGGTGGGCCGGCACGGGCGTCCGCTGCACGACGTGCTCGATTTCGACCGCGACCTGGCGGCGCGCCTGCAGTGCGAGGACCGGGTCCACACCTACTCCGGCTTTTGGGTCGGAACGATACGCAAGTGAGCGCGCTGAATCGCGTCCTTGGCGAAGGGCAGATCCTGCTGCGCCTGCTGCGCGGCGTACCCCGGCGGGGCAGCCATGCCGAGCGCCTGCAGGGCTTTTACGCGCCCCAGGCGGCGCACTACGACAGCTTCCGCACGCGCCTGTTGCACGGCCGGGAGGACTTGATCGCGCGCCTCGAATTCGGTCCCGGCATGCGTGTGGTCGAGCTCGGCTGCGGTACCGGCCGCAGCCTGGAGTTCGTCGGCGACAGGCTGGGAGGCCTGGCGCGCTACGACATGGTCGACCTGTGCCCGGCACTTCTGGCGCAGGCCAGGCGGCGCGCCGGGGGAATGCCCAACGTCGCCGTGCATGAAGCCGATGCCACCACCTGGCACCCGTCGCAGGCCGCGGATCGGGTGCTGATTTCCTACGCGTTGACCATGATTCCCGACTGGCGGCAGGCCGTGGCCAATGCGCGGGCCATGCTTGCTCCCGGCGGATGGCTGGGCGTGGTCGATTTTCACCTGCCCCGGGGCGGGCGCCTGAACGGCTTCTGGCGGCGCTGGTTCGCCCACGACGGAGTTCATCTCACCGCCGGGCATCTGGCTGCCTTGCGGGAGAGCTTTCCGGATCATTGGCTCAGCGAACGACGGGCGGCAATTCCCTATCTGCCGATCGCCGCGCCTTACTACCTGTTCATCGGTCGCGGCGAGTGAAACTGCCGCGGCGAACTCCGCCGCCCATGACGCACCGCAGCTAACGCACTGCGTCATGACTTCCGTTGCGGCAAAGCCTATAAGGAGCCTGCAACGGCGACGCGACAATACAACCCGGAGGAATGGCCATGACCTGGACTACCCTGCACGACAAAGCCAAGCAGCTCGGTTTCGAACTGGTGTGCCATGTGAATGCGACGGCGACGCGGCCGGATGGCGGTTGGGTGCGCGTCGGCAGCTACGACCAGCTGGCCGAGCTATGGGCGCAACCCCTCACGGACCAGGCACGGGCGCTGTCCTCCGAGCGCATCGCGGCGATCATCTCGACCTGCTCGGACCATGTGTCGACCATCGGCGACTACGATGCCGACTTCCATGCCTCGCTGGCGCCGATCCGCGCGGCACTCGACAACCCCGACCACGGCCGCATGCCGGCCTGAAGACCGGCTCGCTCAGCGCGGCTGCACCAGGATGTAGCCGCGGTTCTCGACGGTGTCGAGAGTGCGCATGCCCGTGACCAGGGTGGCCAGGGGCATCCACACCCAGCCGGCGCTGGCCGGGTTCACGTCCATCACCAGCACGGAGTCGGTCTCCTCGTCGTAGGCGCCGAGCGGCGAGATGTGGCCGCCGCCGGCCTGGCCGACATCGCGGCGGTGGTAATTCACGATCACATAGTCGCCGCCGCGCCCGAGGTTGTCGATCAGGTCGCGGCGGATCGCCGGCTCGGGCAGCGCGTCATCCACCACCACCAGCCGCGTCGCCAGGTCGTGGGCACGCAACAGGGCGTCGAACTGGCGCAGCTGGTAGCCGGCATCGCGTATGGCCTTGCCGTCCACATACATCGGTTCGCCGAGGACCTGGGCACGGGTCTTCGGTCCCTTGTCGATCACATTGTCCTGGGTGAAGCGCGGCACCGCCAGCTCCATCGTGCCCGGCAGGTGCTGCGTGTCGCCCGGGCGCAGGCGGCTGCGGTCGCGCGGCAGGTCGGGGCTGCCGTTGCGCGCCGTGTTGAGCACGATGGCGGCCGTGGTCGGCCCGCAGAAGGCGATGTTGGATTGTGCTTCGAACTGGTTGGCCAGCCCGGCGAAATCCGCCTTGGCCTTCGCCCGCCCCAGCCGCGCCATGCCATCGTCGGAGTTGAACGCGACCAGCGCCGGAGCGGGGCCGGCGGCTTCCAGCGCCAGCGTCGGCGCGATTCCGGAGGTGGCCAGCAGGATCGCAAAGGCAATGCGCGCGAACAGCGACATCAGGTTCTCCAAAGGGTTGCGACGGCGGAGTCTACGCCGCGAGCGGCGCGCATGGGACATGGCTTACAGATGCGGGAAGGCCGGATTGTGCGCAACCTCCCAGAGAAAGCCGTCGAGGTCGGCGAAGTAGCCGGAATAGCCGCCACAGTCGGTGGCATGGCCCGGCTTCGTGATCGTGGCGCCGAAATCGGCGACTCGCGCCAGCAGGGCATCCACCTCGGCCGGCGAGCGTACGTTGTGTGCTAGGGCAAAGCCGCGAAAGCCCGCGCCATCGACCGGCACCCCGGCGTCGGCCGCCAGGCTCTCGCGCGACCAGAGCGCCAGCCAGGTCTTGCTCAGTTCGAAAAAGGTGACGGTCGGCGGCGTGGCGATGCGCGGCAGGCCGAGGCAATCCTGGTAAAAGCGCGTGGCGCGCTCCAGGTCGGCGACGCCGAGGGTGATCAGGCTGATGCGCGGTTCCATGGCGACCTCCTGGGAGACGGAAACACTTCCTACAGCCGGCGCCGCACGCGCAGCCGGTACCGCCGGTAGCCGTCGCCGAAACGGGCGGCAAGCATGCGCTCTTCGGGCGCAATCTGGAAGCGGTTCATGTAGCCGACATAGGCCGGCAGAAACAGGAAGGGCAGGACATGGGACAGGTAAGCCGCCCATCCCGCGAGCCCGAGCAGGAAGCCGAGGTACATCGGGTTGCGGCTGAGGCGATAGACGCCGCTGTCGACGACCGACGTGGTCGCCTGCGGTGTGGTCGGATTCACGGTGGTCCCGGCACGGCGGAAGTCCATACCGGCGACCAGGACCAGCGGCGGCACTTTGAGTTCGAGGGCATTCATGGTGTCCATGATGGTAGCCGATGCCGCTGAAAGTCGGCGCCGGCGGTACGGCGATCTCGGGTGGGTGGCCCTGTGCCTTCGCCGAAGAACGCTGCTTCATGGGGCCCGCCTCGTGGCGCACTTTGCTGTGGGGCTGCAATCTGCCGGAAGCGGCAGTTGGCAGGGAGAGAATCGCATGCACGGATATGCCATGCGCGATTTATTGTAGCCTGAGAGCCAACGGTAGCCGCCGAATACTGACCGCCCATCGACACGCCGAACTTGGCCCTCGCCTGATCGCCAAGCTCGGCGTGTCAAGGTCGCGCGGACTCGGCCTTGGAGTTGATGAGACTACAGACGACTGCAGCGCAGTAGGGCAGCGACTGGATAACCAGGATGGCGATCCAGCCCAGCCTAGCCGTGTCATCCGTGCTGCGGCTGAGCTCCAGCAGGCAAATGCAGAACACCAGGCCACCGAGCAGCGCGAACTCCTCCTTGATGCCTTGCACGAAGCTCGGGCCGACATTCGGCGGACGCACGTCATCGCGCCCCGTCCCGGCTACACCGCTGTTAGCCGTGGTGGTGGATGCCTTCAGCGTGATCTCGAACACCGCCCGCCGGTCGCGCAGCCCTTGCAGCACGCCTCGCGCAATGCGATGCGACAGGGCCATGCCGGCGATCGCGGCACCCAGGCGGTCGGCCAGGCCGCAGGGAACGCATCGCGTGTATAGCAGCGGGCCTATCAGCAGCCGCGCGGCGAAGAAGGAAATCAGCGGCAAGACGAACAGCCACAGTGGCGGTTCGACGGTAGTGGGAAGGTAGACCATGCCGAGGCTGAAGGCGATCATGATGATGGTGAACACCAAATGCAGCGCGTCGCCCAGCCATGGCAGCCAGCCGGCGAGGAAGTGGTAGCGTTGGGCCAGAGTCAGGCGTGAGCGACCCAGCAGCGATCGGGCATGCAGCCTGAATATCTGCATCGCACCCTGCGCCCAGCGTTTCCTTTGCCGGGCGTAGGCGGAAAAGTCCCGCGGTAGCAAGCCGGTGCCGAGCTGGCGGTCGACATAGACGGCCCGATGACCCAGCTGCAGCAGGCGCAGACCGAGTTCGGTGTCCTCGCAGATGCAGTCTTCGTTCCACCCGAGGCGACGCAGGTCGGCACCACGCACCAGCGTCATCGTGCCGTGCTGGATGATGGCGTTGCGCTCGTTGCGGTGGTGCATGCCGATGCGGAAGAAGCCTTCGGTCTCCCAGTTCATCATCCTGTCGAAGCGACGCGCAGACCAGTGTCTATGGGCTTGTGGCGCCTGGACCAGGGCGACTGCGGGATCATGGAAATGGCCCTGTACCTGCCGGAACCAATGCGGATCGACCACATAGTCGGCATCGACCACCGCGATCCACTGCGCCGCGGGATCGGTGAGGGCCAGGGCCTGGTTCAGGGCTCCGGCCTTGTAGCCCGGAAGTTCCACCCATTGGGCGAAGCGCAGCCGTGAGTCCTTCCGACTCGCCATCCAGTCCGACAGGGCCTCGCGGGCTTGTGAGTCGCTGGTGTTGTTGTCCACCACGATCACCTCGAAGGCCGGCCAGTCGATGGCCAGCAGCGATTCGACGCTTTCGCAAACCATCGCGGGCGGTTCGTTGGCGCAGGCCAGATGGACGCTGATGAATGGTGGGTCCGGGAGTGGCGTTTCGGTTGTCGGTGCCTGGCTTTCCGGCCGGTCCGACCAGAAGCGTTCGGAGAATTCGAATGCCTGGGCCAGCAGGGAGGCACTGATGAAGCCTATGGCGGCGACCACCAGCACGAGTCCAAAGACATCAGGCAGCGTCAGGTAGTAGGCCAGCGGAATGGATACCAGAGTGACGCCCACCGAGACGACGGCCTGGGCGGCCGCACAGAAGGTGATGTGCCCAGCCAGCCGCATCCGCGGCGCGGCCAGTAAGAAGGCCAGCATCATCGCCGCGCCCAGCACGCTGGCGATCCAGGCCTTGCGCTGCCAGCGCGGGTCTTTGAGCAGCGGTCCGGTCAGCTCGAACTTGGGCTGGCGCCAGGCGTCCCACATTCCCCAGTAGGCCCCCGCGCGCCCTTCGACGTCCATCTTCCACGGTTGGTCGAAGGCCTCGATCAGGTAATAGTCGAGTCCCAGGGAATCAGCCTGCTGCAGGAAGTTGCGGACAAAGAGGGCCTGGTTCACCGCCGAGGCGCGGGCTTTGCCCAGCGGCGAGCCGTTGCTGGGCCAGCCGATCTCAGCGATCACGAGTTTGTGATCCGGGAAACGCGCCCGCACCCGTGCGATCTGCTTCAGGCTGGTCTCCACGGCGGAGCCGATGGATTCCTTTTCCCAATAGGGAAGCACGTGGATGGCAATGAAGTCCACATGCCTGGCCAGTTGCGGTTGCGCCAGCCAGACATGCCAGGGTTCCGCGGTCGACACCTGGACCGCCGTCCCGCGCAACGCCAAGCGGGCCTGATCGAGATAGGCGGCGAGGCGGTTTGGCGGCAAGGTGGCCTTCAACTGGGTTTCGTTGCCGACGATTAGCCGATGGACGTTTGGCTGCGATCGAGCAAGATTGATGGCGGCGGCGAGTTCGCGCTTGTTACCGTCCAAACGTGCGTCGAGCCACGCACCCAGCATGACCTGCAGACCATGTTTGCGGGCAATGGCGGGCAACTCCGGGTGGTTGGCCGCCGTGTAGGTGCGGATCCGCCGCGTGTGAAGCGACAGCAGAGCCAGGTCCCGGTCAAGGTCGGTGGCCGTGGGTCGCTCTCCCTCGATCGGGCTATCCCAGCGGTCGGCACCGCTGTAGGAGAACCCTGCAATTGGCCCGTCGTGGTCGGGCGCCTGAATCTGCCCATTAAACAGCGCCCAGATCGCGAGATTGGTGCCGGCGATGCACAGGGCGATCGCCAGCGCGAGAGCCCATCGTCCACGGCGGGAGGACGATATCGGCGTGGCCGAAGTGGATGGCGTGGGTCTGTGCACTGCAGCGAGTGGCTCGATCGACGCGCTCAGGGCCGCGCTGGCGTGGGGCCGAAGCCGCTGACCAGCAGGCTCGTCAAGTGATGAATTCCACCCAGCACGGTGCGTTGCGGCCACAGCCCTTCCGAAAAGCCCTGCGCCCTGAAGCCGTCGAGCAAGGAATCGTCGCGGCTAATGATGTGAACGGGCACGTCCCAGGGGGCGTACTCGCCAATGATATTGGCGGTCGGCTGGTGGTCGCCGATCAGCACGTAGACGGTCTCCCGCGCTTCCGGTAACTCGAAGTAGCCGGTCAGCCAACGATACACATAATTAACACTGGCCAGATAGCCGGCGCGCATGTTGAGCCAGTCCACCTGATCCGCGGCGACAGCTGCCAGTTGTTCCGGATCGAATGGGGCGGTGGTCAGCGCGCGCTGCCAGTCTGGTTGGTAGGGCGGGACTGGACTGAAGGGGAAGTGCGAACTGATGGTCGGAAAGAAGAGCACACGCGGCGGACTGTCGGCCGTGCGGGGGAACTGCTGCTCGTAGCGGGCCAGCGCGACCTGGTCGGGAATCTTCCAGAAGGTGATCGGCGGTCCGTCGTAACGCAGCGCCGGGCCGTCGATGTAGTGGTCGAACCCGTAGTAGACATGCTCCGGCCAGGGCCACGAGACGGCGTGATACACGCCGAAGGTCTGGTAGCCGGCCTGCTTAAAGAGGTGCAGCAGCGTGGGTCGGCCGGTGGTCAGCAGCAGGTTGTGGCGGCGCGGGTCCGACAGGTCGATGCCCGACAGCAGCGATAGGTGCGCCAGGTCGGATGCGCCGCCGACCGTGGGCGAGCGGAAGAATCCGGAGACGACCCGCCGACCGCTGGCCGTCAGCGCCTCCTGCAGGGCACGGCGCGAGGGATCCGTGGCCGATCGCGCCTGCGGATGGTCATAGAGGACGGCACCGAAGGACTCCAGGAAGATAAAGGACACGTCGCGCCTGGCCAGGGCCGCGAATACCTGCGGGCCGTGAGTGGCCAGAGCGTCCTCGGTTGCCGTGACGGCAGGCAGCGCCCGCGCCTGCCGGCCTGGTGCGTGGGCGTCCCACAGCAGGCCGATCTGCTGTGCGTAAGTAGGCAGCACGGCGTTGGATGCCCAGCGGCTGGAGCCAGGGACCCCCGCCAATTGCGCCGCCGCCAGCAGGGCAGCCCCGAAGCTGATCACCCAAGCGCCCAACGACCGCAGGGCCCACGGCACCGCGGTTTGCATCAGGATCGACAGGCACAGCCGGATGATGGCGAACAGCAGCCAGAGGAAGCTCGCGACCCCTGCCGCCACAGTGGCGGACAGCCACGCCGGGTGGTCTTGGGCCGTGACCCAAAGGAATCTCGGCAATTGCGGAAGGTCCCAATACAGGTTGACCGGCCGGCCGAACAGGCTGGGCGCAGTGACATCGGCATACCGTCCCAGGACCAAGGCCAGAACACCCGCCGACAGGACCCCCAATATGCGATGTGATGGCCCGGGCCGGCTTGTGGCATACCACAGCAGGAGCAGCCATAGGCCGACGAATTCAGGAGCCAGCCGGGCCTGCGGCACGATTCCCGGCGTTGGCCACCAGGGGCCAAAACTCAGCAGTCCGTTAAGGGCCAGCACGGCGGCAACGGCTTTCAATGCCGTGGGCCAGCTGATCGGCATCCGCTGGCCCTCCGCCAGCACAGCGCCCTGGCCGTCAATCATCGCGCGACCTCAGCCGGCAGTCGCCCGCTAGCGATGTAGCCCATGCCCCACTGGGTGGGGGCAAACCGCCAATCCGTCAGCCGTGGGGCGATCCGGTCCCAGGGTGAGTGCAACTCTCCGGGGGCACCGTTGTACCCCCGGTTCTTGAGGTAGACCCAGGGATTCAGCAGGCTCAGCAAGCCAGGAAAATACTTGATGCCGGCGATGGACACGCGGGCCCCGGGTTT
>JALHNN010000012.1 GCA_022843505.1 Sulfuritalea sp. | reverse complement strand
CTGATCAAGATCGACGTCGAGGGGATGGAAGTGGAGGTGTTGCAGGGCGGCCGGGAATTGTTGCGCAAGATGCGTCCGCTGATGATCGTCGAAGCCATCAAGGCGGATCGCGCGGCGCTGGAGGAGTTGCTGCTCGGACTCGACTACCGGGTATTCCCGCTCGGCATCAACCTGCTCGCGGTGCATGCCACCGATCCCACGCTGGGGCGCATCACGGCCTCGCCCAAGGGCATCAACTTCGCCACCGTCTGAGCGCGCGGCACTCCCAGCCTCGGCGGCGGTGGCGCAGCCCGGCGGCCACGGCGGCGCGAATCCGCACTCGCGGCAGAAGCGCTCGCGATGTTCCGCTTTTCGCCGTAGCGCCGGCACCGACTCCCGAGCCGTTCAGTTTCCGGCGACCGTCATGCGCTCCAGCAGGATGGACCCGACCTGTTTCGAGCCGCGGACTTCGATGTCGTTGCCGATATCGACGATGCCGCGCAGCATGTCGCGCAGGTTGCCGGCAATGGTGATCTCCTCCACGGGATAGGCGACCTCGCCGTTCTCGACCCAGTACCCGGCGGCACCGCGCGAATAGTCGCCGGTCACGTAGTTGACTCCCTGGCCGAGCAACTCGGTGACCAGCAGGCCGCTGCCCATTTCGCGCAGCAGGCCGCGCAGGTCGTGCCTGCCCGGCTGCACCAGCAGGTTGTGCGAGCCGCCGGCATTGCCCGTGGTGGGCATGCCGAGCTTGCGCCCCGAATAGGTGGACAGGAAATAGCCCTGAACCACGCCGTGTTCGACCACTTCGCGGTCATGCGTCGCAACGCCATCGTCATCGAAGGGCGAGGAGGCGAAGCCGCCGCGGACGTGCGGCCGTTCGCTGATGCGCACGAACTCGGGGAAGACCTGCTTTCCCAGGCTGTCGAGCAGGAAGGAGGTCTTGCGATACAGCGACCCGCCCGATATAGCGTGCACGAAGCTGCCAATCAGGCCGACCGCCAGCGGCGCCTCGAAGATCACCGGGCACTTGCGCGTCTTCAGCTTGCGCGAACCCAGCCGCGCCAGCGCGCGACGCGCCGCGTAGTCGCCGATCAGCGCGGCATCGGGAAACTCGGCCGCGTTGCGGCGCGAGGCGTACCAGTCGTCGCGCTGCATGTCCTCGCCTTCGCCGGCGATGACCGAACACGAAACATAATGCCGCGAGGTGGCAAAACCGCCCATGAATCCGAGGCTGTTGGCGGAGATGAAGTGGGACTGCTGCGCGGACACCGTGGCGCCTTCCGAATTCTTCACCATCGGACTGACGTCGAAGGCCGCCTGCTCGCAGCGCCGGGCGATGTCGATGGCCGCTTCCACCCCGATGTCACAGGGGTGGAACAAATCCAGGTCCATGTCGCGCTTCGCCAGCAGTTTCGCGTCGGGCAGGCCGGCGCAATCGTCCTCGGCGGTGAAACGGGCGATCGACAGCGCGGCGTCCACCGTGGCCTTGATGGCAGCCGCGGAAAAGTCGGAGCTGCTGGCATGCCCTCGCCGCTGGCCGATGTAAACCGTGACGCCGAGCCCCTTGTCGCGGTTGTACTCGATGGTTTCGACCTCCTGGCGACGCACGCTGACGGACTGGCCGAAGCCTTCCGAGACATCGACCTCGCAGGCGCTGGCGCCTTTGGCGGCGGCATGGTCCAGCGCCGTTTGCGCCAGAGCGCGCAGCGCGGATTGGGAATGAGCAAAGCCGTCGGACATGCAGGAACCCCTGAAAAGGCGAAGCTATAATCATATCCCACGGGGGGGTGCCTTCCCCTTCGCAAACTCCGGGGATATCAGAGTGGAAGACATCGATAACGATCTGCCGGAGTACCGCGGGCCAAGCAAATCGCAGCTCAAGCGCGACATGACCGCGCTGCAGGAACTCGGCGAGGAACTGGTGGCACTCTCGCGCGAGCGTCTGGCGAAGATCGACATGCCGGAGCGCCTGCGCGATGCCGTACTCGATGCCCAGCGCATCACCAAGCATGAGGCGCGGCGGCGGCAGATGCAGTTTATCGGCAAGCTCATGCGCGATGTCGACGCCGCGCCGATCCGGGAAGCGCTTGACGAACTCAAGGGGCTATCCGCCGCGGCGAATGCGCGACAGCACCACCTCGAGAAGCTGCGCACCCGGCTGATGGAAGATGAAGCCGCCTTCGGCGACCTGGCGCGCGATTTCCCCGCGGCCGACATCCAGCACCTGCGCCAGCTGCGGCGCAACGCGCTCCGGGAAGCGCAGCAGGGCCGGCCGCCGCGCGCCTACCGCGAGCTGTTTCGTGAATTGCGCGAACTCGGCGGCGCATCGGCCGCCGGAGAAGCGGAAACCTAGGCGCTCTTCGCCTGGACCTCGACCGCGGGGTCGAGAATCATCAGCAGGTTCTGCGCGTGTTCCGCCGCATCCCGGCCGAGGCCGGTCAGGTAACCGCCATCGGCCAGTGTCAGCAAGCCCTTCTGGTGAAGGCGCCGCGTGGCAGCGATGACTTCCGGGGCGGCCGTCTTGTGCACCTTGATGCCTTGCTGGCTCGTCTCGAGGTTGAATCGGACCAGGGTATTCAGCTCGTCGACAAGCTCGGAAGAGAAGGGCATTTGGGTTCCTCTGTCGGGAAGGGTTGGGGCTCTGCAATGCGGCCATTCTAGCCGGCGGATCGATCCCGGCAGGGCTTCCGCCGGCGGAATCGTTTTTGGCCGGGACCTACAGGCCCGGATCGGCGCCGTCGGCCCGCAGGGTTGCCTCGATGACCTGCCGGTTCAGCTGCGGCGCCAGTAATTGCATGAAATCGAATTCGTGGCGGCGCAGCCAGGCGTCGCGGCGAAAGGCCACCCGCGTGGTATTGCCCTCGAACAGATGCGTCGCCGGCAAGGCCGCCAATCCCGTATCGCGCGCCGCATCAAAAGCCATCTCGGCAATGATGCCGACCCCCAGCCCAAGCTCGACATAGGTCTTGATGACATCTGAATCGATGGCGGTGAGCATCACGTTCGGCCGCAGTTGCTGGCGCTCGAATGCCCGGTCGATGCGCGAGCGGCCGGTAAAAGTCGCATCGTAGGTAATCAGGGGGTACCCGGCCAGGCCGGCGAGCGTCAGGGGCTGCCGCGCCAGCAACGGATGGCCGCGCGGTGTCACCACCAGGTGCGCCCACTGAAAGCAGGGCAGGGTCAGCAGCTCGTCGTAACGATCGAGGGCTTCCGTGGCGATGCCGAGGTCGGCGCTGCGGTCCAGCACCCAGCCGGCGACCTGCTGCGGGCTCCCCTGCTGGATATGCAGCCGGATTCCGGGGTGGTGGCTGACGAAGTCCTTGATCACGCGGGGCAGGGTGTAGCGCGCCTGCGTGTGGGTGATGGCAATCGACAGCTCGCCGCGACCATCGGCAGCGAAATCCTCGCCGACCCGCTTCATGTTCTGCGCTTCGGCAAGCATGCGCTGCGCCATGGCCAGAACCACACGGCCGGGTGGGGTGATTCCCGTCAGGCGCTTGCCGCTGCGCTCGAAGATCGTCAGACCCAGTTCCTCCTCGAGCATGCCGATCTGCTTGGATACGCCCGGTTGGGAGGTAAACAGCGCTTCCGCGGCGGCCGAGACATTCAAGCCACGCCGCTCCACTTCGACCAGGTAACGCAGTTGTTGCAGTTTCATGTGCCAATTATATAACTTCTGGCTATATATAAAGATCAAACAAGTATTTTTCAGGACTATATGAAGTCCCTACCATGCACTGCATCATGGAATTCGCGCTCAACCCCCTGCTCCCGCTCTCCGGTTTCGCCGTCGGCCTACTGGTCGGCCTGACCGGTGTCGGCGGCGGCTCGCTGATGACGCCGCTGCTGGTACTGCTCTTCGGCTTCAAGCCGGCGACCGCAGTGGGCACTGACTTGCTTTATGCGGCGATCACCAAAGCCGGCGGCTCCTGGGTGCATCAGCGCCACGGCAACATCGACTGGACCATCACCGGACGCCTGGCGCTGGGCAGCTTGCCGGCAGCCGGCCTCACCCTGCTCGCACTGGCACAACTCGGCGTGCAGGGCCACGGCGCCACGGGGCTGATCTCGGTGGTGCTCGGGTTCGCCCTCCTGCTCACTGCCGCCTCGCTGTTCTTCCGCCAGCACCTGCTGGACCTGGCCCGGCGCCGTCCCGCCAGCGCCGACTTTCAAAAGCGGACGCCAGCGCTGACGGTTTTCGTCGGCGCCATCGTCGGCGCGCTGGTGACCATATCCTCGGTTGGTGCCGGGGCCCTTGGTGTCACCGCCCTGACCTTCCTCTATCCGCAACTTGCCACGCGCCGCATTGTCGGTTCCGACATCGCCCACGCCGTGCCCCTGACCCTGATCGCCGGCCTCGGCCACTGGTGGCTGGGTACGGTGGACGTCCTGCTGCTGGTATCGCTCTTGATCGGGTCCCTGCCCGGCATCGCGCTCGGCGCCCATTTCGCCGCCAAGGTTCCGGAGCGGGCGCTGCGCGGCCTGCTCGCCTCCGTTCTGCTGCTGATCGGCGGCAAGCTGATATTCGTCTAAGGAAAACGCCATGTACAAGTACGACGATTACGACCACACCATCGTCCGGGCCCGCGTCGCCCAGTTTCGCGGCCAGACCGAGCGCTACCTGGCCGGCGAACTGAGCGACGATGAGTTCCGCCCCCTGCGCCTGCAGAACGGCCTCTACATCCAGCGCCATGGACCGATGCTGCGCCTGGCCGTGCCCTACGGCCTGATCTCGGCGCGCCAGCTGCGCCGCTTTGCCGACGTCGCGCGCCGCTACGACCGCGGCTTCGGCCACTTCACCACGCGCCACAACCTGCAGCTGAACTGGCTCAAGCTCGAGGACGCGCCGGAGATCCTCGCCGAGCTCGCCGCAGACGAACTCCATGCGATCCAGACCTCGGGCAACTGCATCCGCAATGTGACCACCGACCACTTCGCCGGCGTCGCCGCCGACGAAATCGCCGACCCGCGTCCCTGGGCCGAGATCCTGCGCCAGTGGTCGACCTTCCACCCCGAGTTCGCCTACCTGCCGCGCAAGTTCAAAGTCGCGATCTCCGGGTCACGGGAAGACCGCGCCGCCATCCAGGTCCATGACCTCGGCCTGCAACTCCTGCGCGATGACGCCGGCGAGATCGGCTTCCGCGTCCATGCCGGCGGCGGCCTCGGTCGCACCCCGCTGCTCGGCCCAGTGCTGCGCGAGTTCCTGCCCTGGCACGACCTGCTGAGTTACACCGAGGCCCTGGTCCGCGTCTTCAACCGCCACGGCCGCCGCGACAACGCCTACAAGGCGCGCATCAAGATCCTCGTGAAGGCGCTGGGGGCCGCGGAATTCGCCCGCCAGGTCGACGCGGAATGGTCGCACCTGAAGGACGGTCCGTCGACGCTGACCGCGGCCGAGGTTGCCCGCGTCTCGGCCCAGTTCGCCGCGCCCGACTACGAAACCCTGGCCGACGGCGACCTCTGCCACCTGGCCCACCAGCGCGAAGACAAGGCCTTCGCGCGCTGGGTCGAACGCAATGTGCACGCCCACAAGGTGCCGGGCTACGCCGCCGTGACCCTGTCGCTGAAGAAACCCGGCGCCGCGCCCGGCGACGCCACCAGCGAACAAATGGAAGCTGCCGCCGACCTCGCCGAGCGCTACAGCTTCGGCGAGATCCGCGTCTCCCACGAACAGAACCTGATCCTCGCCGACGTGCCGCAGCGCGAGCTCTACACCGTGTGGCACCGCGCCAAGGCGGCGGGGCTGGCGTCGCCCACCGTGGGCCTGATCCAGGACCTGATCGCCTGCCCCGGCGGCGACTTCTGTGGGCTGGCCAACGCCCGCTCGCTGCCCATCGCCGCCGCGATCCAGGAGCGCTTCGAGGACCTCGACTACCAGCACGACATCGGCGAGCTGGAACTCAACATCTCCGGCTGCATGAATTCCTGCGGCCACCACCACCTCGGCGCCATCGGCATCCTCGGCGTCGACAAGAACGGCGAGGAGTGGTACCAGGTCACGCTCGGCGGCCGCCAGGGCAATGACGCCCACATCGGCGAGGTGATCGGCCGCGCCTTTGCCGCCGCCGAAGTGGCGGACGCAGTGGAACGCCTGATCGGCGCCTACCTCGCCCACCGTCACGCCGACGAGCGTTTCATCGACACCTTCGACCGCCTCGGCGTCGAGCCCTTCCGCACGGCTGCATACCCGAACCCCAATCAATCAAGGAGAGTCGCAAATGGCTAACAAGCAGATCATCAAGGAGCGTCGCCTGCAGGACGACGCATGGAAAGTCGTGACCCTGGTCGATGGCGAGGCGCCCTTCGACGTCTGCCTGCCGGTCGGCCCGCTGCTGGTGCCGCTGGCGGTATGGAAGGCCAAGAAGGCCTGCCTGATCCATCGCGAATACGAGCACGGAACGCCGCTGGGCATCTGGCTCGCGCCGGAGGACAAGGCCGAGGACATCGCCGCCGACATCGACGACTTCACGGTGATCGCCGTGCATTTCCCGAAGTTCGCCGACGGCCGCGGCTATTCCACCGCCCGCCTGCTGCGTGAGCGCTATGGCTACGACGGCGAGGTGCGCGCCTTCGGCGACATCGGCCGCGACCAGATCTTCTTCCTCAACCGCGCCGGCTTCGACGCCTTCGTGCTGGGCGAAGGCAAGAGTGCCGAAGAGGCGCTGGCCGCGTTCGACGATTTCCCCGAAACCTACCAGGCCGCCGCCGACCAGCCCGATCCGCTGTTCCGCCGACGGGTCGCCTGATCCGCATTGCCGAAGGAGCCGTACCATGCTGCGCGAAAACATCCCCGATCTGGCCGACCTGGAACTGGTCGCCGCCGTCGCCGACAAGGCGGTCCGCGTCAAACAGCTGCTGCAGGACGTGGAGCGCGATTATGCGCCCGTCGTCTTTGCCAACAGCCTGGGCGCCGAGGACATGGTGCTGACCGACATGATCTGGGGTGATGGCCTCGACATCGGCATTTTCTCGCTCGACACCGGGCGCCTGCCGGCCGAGACCTACGACCTGATCGCCCGCGCCGAAGCCCGTTACCAGCGCCGCATCGCGATCTACGCGCCGCGCCACGACGCCGTGCAGGAGTTCATCGGCACGCATGGCATCAACGGCTTCTACGACTCCGTGGAGGCGCGCAAGGCCTGCTGCCACGCACGCAAGATCGAGCCGCTGCAGCGCGCGCTGGCGGGCAAACAGGCCTGGATCACCGGCCTGCGCGCGGCGCAGTCGCCGACCCGCGACAAGCTGAAGACCGTGGCCTTCGACCACGGCAACAAGCTGGTCAAGATCAGCCCGCTGGCCGACTGGAGCGAACGCGAGGTCTGGGTCTACCTGCGTGCCAACAATGTGCCCTACAACGCCCTGCACGACCGTGGCTACCCGAGCATCGGCTGCGCGCCCTGCACCCGCGCCATTCAGCCCGGCGAGGATGTGCGCGCCGGCCGCTGGTGGTGGGAAAGCGCAGACACCAAGGAATGCGGCCTGCACCTGGTGGACGGCAAGCTGCAGCGTGTCGCCAAGGCGGAAGTCGGCGCTGACAGGACGGCGGCAGCATGAACACGCCCATCCTCGAACCCGTTCTGCCGCTGCACCCTGCGCTCGACCACCTGGACTGGCTCGAGGCCGAGGCCATCTACATCCTGCGCGAAGTGGCCGGCCAGTGCAGCAACCCGGCGCTGCTGTTCTCCGGCGGCAAGGATTCCATCGTCCTCCTGCGCCTGGCCGAGAAGGCCTTCCGCCCCGGCCGCTTTCCGTTTCCACTGCTGCACATCGACACCGGGCACAACTATTCCGAAGTCATCGACTTCCGCGATGCGCGCGCCTGCGAACTGAACGAGCGCCTGATCGTGCGTTCCGTGGAAAGCTCGATGGCGCGCGGCACGGTGCGCCTCAAGTCGGCCGACGAGTCGCGCAACAAGCACCAGTCGGTGACCCTGCTCGAAGCCATCGAGGAGTTCGGCTTCGACGCCTGCATCGGCGGCGCCCGCCGCGACGAAGAAAAGGCGCGCGCCAAGGAGCGCATCTTTTCCTTCCGCGATGAATTCGGCGGCTGGGACCCGAAGAACCAGCGCCCCGAACTGTGGGATCTGTTCAACGCCCGCGTGCACAAGAGCGAGAACATTCGCGCCTTTCCGATCTCGAACTGGACCGAACTTGATGTCTGGCAGTACATCGCACGCGAAGGTCTGGCCCTGCCGTCCATCTACTTCGCCCACACGCGGCCGGTAATCCGCAAGGGCGGCCTGTTGCAACCGGTGACGGAACTCACCCCGGCACGCGACGGCGACGTCGTCGAACAGTTACAGGTCCGCTTCCGCACCGTCGGCGACATCACCTGCACCGCGCCGGTCGAATCGGATGCCGACACGGTGCGCAAGATCATCGCCGAAACGGCGACCACGACGATTACCGAGCGCGGCGCGACACGGCTGGATGATCAAGCCTCGGAAGCGGCGATGGAACAACGCAAGAAGGAAGGGTATTTCTGATGAGTGCCATCGAACACATTCCCGAGTTCGGCCGTCCGGTCGACAACGGCCTGCTGCGCTTCCTCACCTGCGGCAGCGTCGATGACGGCAAGAGCACGCTGATCGGCCGTCTGCTCTACGACACCAAGGCGATCCTTGCCGACACGCTGAACGCGATCGAAAAAACCTCGCAGCGGCGAGGCATGGAAACGGTCGACCTGTCGCTGCTGACCGACGGCCTGCAGGCCGAGCGCGAACAGGGCATCACCATCGACGTCGCCTATCGCTACTTCAGCACCGGCCACCGAAAGTACATCATCGCCGACGCGCCGGGGCACGAGCAGTACACGCGCAACATGGTCACCGCCGCCTCGACCGCCAACCTGGCGATCATCCTGATCGACGCCAGGAAGGGCGTGCTGACGCAGACCCGGCGCCATTCCTACCTGGCCCACCTGGTCGGCATTCCGCACCTCTTGGTGGCGGTGAACAAGATGGACCTGGTCGGCTACGACCGCACCGTGTTCGAACGCATCCGCGACGAGTATCTGGACTTTGCGCGGCAGCTGGGCATTGAGGATGTTCGCTTCATTCCGCTGTCGGCCCTGAACGGCGACATGCTGGTCGATCGCGGCGACAATCTCGGCTGGTACGAAGGAGCGACCCTGATTGACATCCTCGAATCGGCGCCCGCCGCGCACAGCGAGAGCGACGAGCGCTTCCGCTTCCCGGTGCAGTATGTCTGCCGCCCGCAGAAGGCCGACGACCCCCTGTTGCACGACTACCGCGGCTTCATGGGCCGCGTCGAGTCAGGCGAGATTGCCGTTGGCGACGAGGTCGTGGTGCTGCCTTCCGAGCGCCGCAGCCGCATCAAGGACATCCAGATCGGTGGCCGCTCACTGCCGTGCGCGGTCGCGGAGCAGTCAGTGACGCTGCTGCTGGAAGACGAGATCGACATCTCGCGCGGCGACATGATCGTGCGCGGCGACGTCAAAGAGTCGGCGCTGGTGACACGGCGCATCGAAGCCATGCTGTGCTGGCTGGGCGAAAGCCCGCTCGATGCACGGCGCAAATACCTGATCCGCCAGACCACGCGCGACGCCCGCGCCCTGCTCGATGGCATCAGCTACCGGCTCGACATCAATTCGCTGCAGCAGGTGGCGGCTGAAGGAATCGGCATGAACGACATCGCCCGCGTCGCCTTCAAGCTGGCGCAGCCGCTGGTGGTTGATCGCTACGCGGAGAACCGCGCCACCGGGGCGTTCATCGTCATCGACGAAAGCACCAACAATACGGTCGGGGCGGGGATGATTCTTTAGCAGCCGGGCCACGCTGAAAACAAAAAAGCCAGGCAATGCCTGGCTTTTTTGTTGGTGGCGCAAGGCTTATTCGACGGCTGCCGCTTCGACTACTTCGCCGGCGGGACGATCCAGCAGTTCGACGAAGGCCAACGGCGCGTTGTCGCCGACTCGGAAACCCATCTTGAGGATGCGCAGGTACCCGCCGTTGCGGGCCGCATAACGCGGACCCAGCACGTCGAACAGCTTGCCGACGATTTCGCGGTCGCGAGTGCGATCGAAGGCCAAGCGGCGATTCGCCAGGCTCGGCTTCTTGCCCAGGGTGATCAGGGGTTCCACCACGCGGCGCAATTCCTTGGCCTTGGGCAGGGTGGTCTTGATGGCCTCGTGACGCAGCAGCGAGACCGCCATGTTGCGCAGCATCGCCTGGCGGTGTGCCGAGGTCCGGTTGAGTTTGCGAAGTCCGTTACCGTGACGCATGGTGAATTCCCTTTTTTATGCGGCCACCGCGCATTGCAAGTGGCCGGTTAATGGTTTTAAGAGATGTGGTGCCGGGCACCGGCCCGGCGGCGGTTCAGGAAAGCTTTGGCGCCTCCCTTGAAGGTAGTTCTACTGCAAGCGCGCTTAGGCGAGCTTTTCCAACCCGGCGGGCGGCCAGCTTTCCAGCTTCATGCCCAGGGTCAGGCCGCGCGAGGCGAGCACTTCCTTGATTTCGTTGAGCGACTTGCGGCCCAGGTTCGGCGTCTTGAGCAACTCCGTTTCCGTGCGCTGGATCAGGTCGCCGATGTAATAAATGTTCTCGGCCTTGAGGCAGTTGGCCGAACGTACGGTCAGCTCGAGGTCATCGACCGGACGCACCAGCACCGGGTCGACCGAGGTCTGCTTCGGCGTCTCGGCGGACATCGGGGTGCCTTCGAGGTCGGCAAAGATGGAGAGCTGTTCCATGAGGATGCGCGCCGCGGTGCGCACGGCTTCCTCGGCGTTGTCGATCGCGCCATTGGTCTCGATGTCGAGGATCAGCTTGTCGAGGTCGGTGCGCTGCTCGACGCGGGCCGACTCGACGGAGTAGCTGACGCGACGAACCGGGCTGAACGAGGCGTCGAGCATGATCTGCCCGATGGCGCGGTTCTCGCGGGCAATCTCGCGCTGGTTGGCCGGCACGTAGCCGCGGCCCGACTCGACGCGGATCTGCATGTTGAGCTTGCCGCCAGGGGCGATGTGGGCGATCACGTGGTCGGGATTGACGATCTCCACATCGTGGGTCGTCTCGATGTCCGCGGCGGTGACGACACCTTCGCCGCTCTTCGAGAGGGTGAGGTTCGCTTCGCGGCGATTGTGCATCTTCAGGACCACGCCCTTGAGGTTCAGCAGCACATCGACTACATCCTCGCGCACGCCGTCCAGCGTCGAGTACTCGTGCAGCACGCCCTCGATCGAAACTTCGGTCGGTGCAACCCCTTCCATCGAGGACAGCAGGATACGGCGCAGGGCATTGCCCAGGGTGTGGCCGTAGCCGCGCTCAAAGGGCTCCATCACCACGCGGGCGTGCACCGGCGAAAGTTGCTGAACGTCAATACTGCGGGGTTTCAGAAGTGTGTGCATTTGCATTCCTTCAAATGGGCAACGCCTGGCGTCCACGGGACGCCAGGCGCGGGACTACGGATTAGCGCGAATACAGTTCGACGACCAGGCCTTCGTTGATCGAGGGCGGCAGGTCTTCGCGAGCAGGCAGCGCCTTGAACACGCCCTTGCCAGCCTTGGCGTCGACCTCGATCCACTCGGGGAAACCGCGCGATTCGGCGGCTTCCATGGCCGCCTTGGTGCGCAGATGGCCGCGGGTTCCCTCGGTCAGCTGGATCACGTCACCGGGGCGCACACTATAGGATGGAATATTCACACGCTTGCCATTGATCAGTACGCCGTTGTGGCGCACGACCTGGCGCGCCTCGGCACGTGAAGCGCCAAAGCCCATGCGGTAAGCCACCGTGTCGAGACGGCTTTCCAGCAGCTTGAGCAGGTTCTCGCCGGTCTGGCCCTTCTTGCGCTCCGCATCCGCAAACACCCTGCGGAACTGGCGCTCGAGGATGCCGTAAATGCGGCGGATTTTCTGTTTTTCGCGCAGCTGCGTGCCATAACCTGACAGGCGCTGGCCGGACTTCTGGCCATGCTGACCGGGAGCGTAGGAACGACGCTCGACGGAACACTTGTCGGTAAAGCACTTTTCGCCTTTGAGGAACAGCTTCTCGCCCTCGCGGCGGCACTGGCGGCACTTGGCGTCTAGGTTGCGGGCCATGGTGTCGGGTCCTTATTGCCTTAGATGCGACGGCGCTTGGGCGGCCGGCATCCGTTGTGGGGAATCGGGGTGATGTCGGTGATGCTGGTGATCTTCATGCCGAGCGCATTGAGGGCGCGTACGGCAGATTCACGACCGGGGCCGGGCCCCTTGATGCGTACTTCCAGGTTCTTGACGCCGCACTCCTGGGCCGCCTTGCCGGCAGCCTCCGCGGCGATCTGCGCGGCGAACGGAGTCGACTTGCGGGAACCCTTGAAACCAGCGCCGCCCGAGGTCGCCCAGGACAAGGCGTTGCCCTGGCGATCGGTGATGGTGATGATGGTGTTGTTGAAGGAAGCGTGAACGTGGGCGATGCCTTCTGCGACGTTCTTCTTAACCTTCTTGCGAACTTTGGTTGCGGTCTTTGCCATGTGCTGGTTCCTGGTTTACTTCTTGCCCATCGAAATCGCCTTGCGCGGTCCCTTGCGGGTGCGCGCGTTGGTGCGCGTACGCTGCCCACGCACGGGCAGTCCGCGGCGATGGCGCACGCCGCGATAGCAGCCGAGATCCATCAGTCGCTTGATGTTCATCGTCACTTCGCGACGCAGGTCGCCTTCGACGGTGAACCGGCCGACCTCTTCACGCAGGCGATCCATCTCGCTGTCCGTGAGTTCCTTGATCTTGGTCGACCGCTTGACGCCGACGGCGTCGCAGATCTTCCGCGCGCGGGTGCGGCCAATGCCGTAGATCGCCGTCAGGGCGATCTCGGCGTGCTGGTGATTCGGGATGTTGACGCCTGCTATACGAGCCATGTGCTTACCTGTTCGTCGCCGCCATTGCGATGTGGCGGGCTAGCTGAAAATTGGAAAACTGCTAAGTATATCCGAACGCTGCTGCCGGATCAACCCTGGCGCTGCTTGTGGCGCGGATCGGTACAGATGATCCTCACCACGCCGTTGCGGCGGATGACCTTGCAGTTGCGGCAGATACGTTTGACCGAAGCCAGGACTTTCATTGGATTTCTCCGGGTAAATTGCCAGACTACTTGGCACGGAACACGATACGCGCCTTTGACAGATCGTAAGGTGTCAGTTGCACTGTGACCTTGTCGCCGGGAAGGATGCGGATGTAATGCATGCGCATCTTCCCGGAGATGTGGCCGAGTACCACGTGCCCGTTTTCGAGCTTGATTCGGAACGTGGCGTTGGGGAGATTCTCCATGACCTCTCCCTGCATTTCAATTACATCTTCCTTGCCCATACTTCAACGACCGGGGAATCCGGCTCCCTTGAAATTGGCCTTCTTCAACAAGCTTTCATACTGGTGCGACATCACATAAGCCTGGACCTGGGACATGAAGTCCATGGTCACGACGACGATGATCAGCAGGCTGGTGCCGCCGAAATAGAAGGGCACGTTCCATTTCAGGATCAGGAATTCCGGAATAAGGCAAACCAGCGTGATATAGACCGCGCCGACCAGCGTCAGGCGCGTGAGGATCTTGTCGATGTAGCGGCTGGTCTGGTCGCCGGGGCGTATGCCGGGGACGAAAGCTCCGCTCTTCTTCAGGTTATCCGCGGTTTCCTTGGAGTTGAACACCAGCGCGGTATAGAAAAAGCAGAAGAAAATGATAGCGACGGCGTAAAGGATGACGTAGATCGGCTGCCCCGGCGACAGTGTCGCCGCAATATCCTTGAGCCAGGTCATGCCTTCGCCGGAACCGAACCAGCCTGCAGCAGTTGCGGGAAACAGGATGATCGATGAGGCAAAGATGGGCGGAATTACGCCGGACATGTTCAGCTTCAGGGGCAGATGCGAACTCTGTCCGCCGTAGATTTTGTTGCCGACCTGACGTTTGGCGTAATTCACCAGTATCTTGCGCTGGCCCTTTTCGACGAAGACCACGAATCCGGTGACCAGGACCACCAGGGCGCAGATGAACAGCGCGGAAATGGCGTGCATCGCACCGGTGCGCACGAGTTCGAAGAGGCCGCCCAGCGCGCTGGGAAGGCCGGCGACGATGCCGGCGAAAATGATGATCGAAATACCGTTGCCCAACCCACGCTCGGTGATCTGCTCCCCTACCCACATCAGGAACATGGTACCGGTCAGCAGGGTCAGCACCGTGACGAAGCGGAACATCGGACCGGGGTCAAGGACCAGGCCTGCCTGCGATTCGAGAGCGATGGCAATGCCGAGGCCCTGGAAAAGAGCCAGGGCGACGGTGCCGTAGCGCGTGTATTGGGTAATCTTTCGCCGCCCTGCCTCACCCTCCTTCTTCAGTTGCTCGATGGACGGTACAGCGACGGCCATGAGCTGCATGATGATCGAGGAAGAAATGTAAGGCATGATGCCCAGGGCGAACAGCGTGAAGCGCGACAACGCACCGCCCGAAAACAGGTTGAAGACGCCCAGGATCCCGCCCTGCTGACCCTGGAACAACTCGGCCAGCTTGACCGGATCGATACCCGGCACGGGAATGTGGGCGCCGATACGGTAGACGATCAGCGCGCCGAGCAGGAACCACAAGCGGCGCCAGAGGTCGCCGAACTTGCCGGTCTTCCCGATTGCCGCCTGGTTGGTCGCCACCGCGTCTGCCGTCCGCTATCAGGCTGCGGCGATGTCCGCAACGGAGCCGCCGGCGGCCTCGATCGCAGCGCGCGCGCCCTTGGTGGCGCCGACGCCCTTGAGGGCGATCTTGCGACTGAGCTTGCCCGAAAGGATGACCTTGGCCGAAAGGGCGTCTCCGGCGATCACGCCGGCCTGCTTGAGGACCAGCAGGTCGACTTCCTCCACCGGCAGTTTGTCGAGTTCGGAAAGGCGCACTTCGACGTTCCTGCTGGCCGTCATGGAAACGAAACCGCGCTTGGGCAGGCGACGCTGCAGCGGCATCTGGCCGCCTTCGAAACCGACCTTGTGAAAACCGCCGGCGCGCGACTTCTGTCCCTTGTGACCACGGCCCGCCGTTTTGCCCAGGCCGCTGCCGATACCACGGCCGACACGCTTGGGAGCGTGCTTCGAACCGGCGCCCGGCTTCAGGTTGTTGAGTTCCATACCCATTGTCTTCCCCTTAGCCTTCACACTTGACCAGATAGGCGATCTTGCGGATCATGCCGCGCACCGCCGGCGTGTCCTCGAGCATGGCCGAGCTGTTGAGCTTGCGCAGGCCGAGGCCGCGCGCCGTGGCGCGGTGGTCCTGCTTGGTGCCGATCAGGCTCTTGACCAGCGTGACCTTGATTTTCTTGTCCGCCATGTCTTACTCCAGAATTTCCGCCACGGCCTTGCCGCGCTTGGCCGCGATCTCCGCCGGCGTGCTCATCGCGCGCAAACCATGCAGCGTGGCGCGCACGACGTTGTAGGGATTGGTCGAGCCGATGGTCTTGGCGACGACGTCGGTGATGCCCATGACTTCGAACACGGCGCGCATCGGGCCGCCGGCAATCACGCCGGTACCGGGCGATGCGGGCGACATCAGGACCGTCGTCGCGCCGTGCTTGCCGGTCACGGAATGATGCAGGGTTCCGTCCTTGAGGCTGACCTTGGTCATCTTGCGACGCGCTTCTTCCATGGCCTTTTGCACGGCGACGGGGACTTCGCGGGACTTGCCCTTCCCCATGCCGACGCCACCGTCACCATCACCCACCACGGTCAGCGCGGCGAAGCCGAGAATGCGACCGCCCTTGACGACCTTGGTGACGCGATTGATGGAAACCATCTTCTCGCGCATACCGTCATCGCGCTCTTCCTGGACCTGCTGCTGTTTCCTGCCTTGCGGTTTTGCCATGTCGGCCTCGCTTAGAACTTGAGACCGCCCTCTCGGGCGGCTTCAGCCAGCGCCTTGACGCGGCCGTGATAGAGAAATCCGGAACGATCGAACGCAACCTGCTCGATCCCGGCGGCCTTGGCCC
>JALHNN010000011.1:10300-16014 GCA_022843505.1 Sulfuritalea sp. | reverse complement strand
GAGCACGACGAAATCATTGCCCAGGCCGTGCATCTTGGTGAAGCGTATGCGCATCGGCGAAGAATACGCCGTATCGCCAGCGCCGACTTTCGGCAATTGAGGGGTCAATGGCGGCTTTTTCGGGCCCCTGGCCCGGCTGCAGCGGGCAACCAATGCCATGCCGAAGGCCGGCAGCAGGCGCTGCAATAGACGCGCGAGGCCTTTCACTCCCGGGTGCCGCCCGGCTGCTCAGTAAAACTTGGCTTCGCCCGGCGGGCGCGTCTTGAAGCGCTTGTGCAGCCAGTAGTACTGCTCGGGCGAGCGTTCCACCTCGGCCTCGATGAAGGCATTCAGCCGCCGCGCATCGGCGACGTCGTCGCCGCTGGGAAAATCGGCCCAGGGCTCGCCGACGCGCGTGACGTAGCCGGCTTCTTCCATGCGCGTCACCACCGGGATCACGGTGGCCCCGGTCAGCTTCGCCAGCCGCGAAAGCCCGGTGATGGTGGCCGTCTGCACGCCGAAGAAGGGCACGAAGACCGATTCCCTGGGGCCGTAGTCCATGTCCGGCGAGTAGTGGAAGAAGCGCCCCTCCTTCATGGCCTTCAGCGCCTTGCGCGTGCCTTCCTGGCGCGAGGCGGCGACGCTGTTGCCGAAGCGCAGGCGGCGGCCGGTCAGGATGGCGTCGAAGGTCCGGTTCTTCTGCCGCGTGTAGATCGCCACCATGTCGTGTTCCAGCGTCAGGCGCATCCAGTTGGCGTCGATGCCGACGAAATGCGGCACCAGCAGGATCACCTGCCGGCCCTGGTACGCCGCCAGCTTTTCGCCGCCTTCGAGCCGCACCAGGCGGCGGATGCGCTCGGGCGAGGCCCACCACCACAGCCCCAGCTCGACGAAACTGCGGCCGAAAACCATGAAGTGGCGTCTTGCCAGCGCCGACTTCTGGCTTGCGGGCAGATGCGGGAAACACAGGCCCAGGTTGGTCAGCGCCACCATGCGGCGCTCGCGCACCAGCAGGTAGAGGGCCAGCCCAAGGCCGCGCCCGACCGCCGCCAGCAGAGGCAGCGGCAGCCAGTGCAGCAGCCACAGCAGGGCGACGACGAGGCGGGTCATGCTAGTGCGGATGGGCCTCGGCAAATACCTCGTCGAGCAGTTCGATCCAGTGCCGCACCGGCACCGGCGAGGTCACCGCGAGGTGGTGCTGGCAGCCGACGTTGGCGGTGGCGATCAGGGTGGCGCGGGTGCCGAGCAGATGCTTCAGCTTGGCCTCGCGCAGGCCGGCGGCCAGCTCCGGCTCGAGTACCGAGTAGCTGCCGGCCGAGCCGCAGCAGAGGAAGGGGTAGTCGGTCAGCGCGAGCTTGAAGCCGGCGCGCTTGAGGATATCTTCCACCACGCCGGTGATGCCTTGCCCGTGCTGCAGGCTGCAGGGCGACTGCCAGGCGATGCGCGGTGCCGGGCCGGGCCGCGGCGGAATCGGCAGCAGGTCCTGGCGCCATTCGGCGGCGACCACTTCGCTGATGTCGCGCGTCAGCTCGGTGATGCGCTGCGCCTTGTCGGCGTAGCGCGGGTCGTCGGCCAGCAGCTTGCCGTAGTCGCGCATGTGGGCGCCGCAGCCGCTCGAGGTCATGACGATGGCTTCGATGCCGGCCTCGACCTGCGGCCACAGGGCGTCGATGTTGCGGCGCATGTGGTCCAGCGACTCCTCCGGCGCGGCCATGTGCAGGCTCAGGGCGCCGCAGCAGCCTTCGTCGCCGGTGATCAGGCGGATGCCGAAGCGGTCGAGCACGCGCGCCGTGGCGGCGTTGATCGAGGGCGCCATCGCCGGCTGCACGCAGCCCTTCCACACCAGCATGGTGCGCTTGCGCGGCTTGTCGGGCCAGGGTCCGGGGGGGGCGATCGGCAGTTCCACCTTGGCGCGCAGGTTCTCCGGCAGGTAATTGCGGAACAGGCGGCCGAGGCGCAGCGCCAGCCCGAAGCGGCGGCGATGGGGAATCAGCAGGCGCATGCCCAGGCGCAGCGCCCGCGTGCGCCAGGTGCGCGGCAGCTCCTTCTCGATGTGGGACTTGGTGATGTCGAGCAGGTGGCCGAAGGGCACGTGCTCCGGGCACATGGCCTCGCAGGAGCGGCAGGTCAGGCAGTGGTCGAGGCGCTGCTGCAGTTCGTGATCCACCTCGCCGGTGGCGTACATCTTGCGCATCAGCTGGATGCGGCCGCGCGGGCTTTCCTCGTCCACGTTGAGCAGGCGGAAGGTCGGACACTTGACCATGCACTGGCCGCAGTCGATGCATTTGTCAAGCAGCTCCTCCGCCTCGATGCCGAGCGGCGTGTTGGCGAACTTGGGGGCAAGGTCGAAATCGACGTGTGACATGTGTACTCCGTTTTTCTGCGATGACGGTCAGCTTAAAGATGCAAGGCGGAGCGCTGCAGATATCGAGCGCAGCGAGCCAATCAGGAACCCCCCGCGAGGGGGGCGAAGGGGGGCGGGCCGAGTTTGCCCGCTCATTGCACGAAGAGGGCACAAGAGGTTCATTTTTTTCGGGAGGTGATAAGAGTCATGAGCGTTATCCCGGTGGCGCATCCGCGCCGGCCGGTACCTTGTAGCGGTTATAGCCCCAAAGATATTGCTCTGGGCATTCGCGGATCAGTTGTTCCAGTTCGCGATTGAGCTGGGCGGCGCGATTCGCGAGGTCGCCCGTCAGCTCGTGGCACAGCGGGAACAGCTTGAGATGGTAACCGGCGCCGTAATGCAGTCGCTCGGCATAGGCCATCAACACCGTGGCCCCGGTTTCGGCGAGGCGCGCGGCCAAGGTCATGGTGTAGGCCGGGCGGCCGAAGAAGGGCAGCCAGAGGCCCTCGCCCTTGCCCGGCACCTGGTCCGGCAGCATGCCCACGGCCTCGCCGGTTTTCAGCGCCTTGAGCAGGCGGCGCACGCCGGACAGGTCGGCGGGGGCGAGCTTGAGGTTGGCGCCGCGCCCTTCCTCGATCAGCGGCGCCAGCCAGTCCTGCTTGGGGCGGCGGTAGAGCACGGTGATGGGGCGGCGCGCGGCGTAGTACTGGGCCGTGACTTCGAAACAGCCCAGGTGCGGCGTCAGGAACAGGATGCCGCGGCCGGCGGCCCAGGCGTCCTCGACCAGTTCCCAGCCGGATACCTTGACCACGCGGTCGACCACCTCGTCCTGCGGCCGCAGCCAGATCTTGGGCAGCTCCAGCAGCGACTTGCCGGCTTCGGCGATGGCGGCATTGCGCGCATCCGTCATGCCGGCCTGCGTGATGTGGGTAGTGAAATTGCGCCGGTAGGTGGCCGAGAGCAGCCAGGCCAGCCAGCCGGCGAGCGCACCGAGGTTATGCAGCACCGGCAGCGGCAGTCGGGCGAGGAAGCGGAACAGGGCAGGTAGCACGGCGTTTCGTGGCGGCGGGCGGCGGGCAAGGATGCGGGGGAGAAAGTAGAATTATCGCCTATGTCCAAATCTCTCCGAGCCGCCGCCATCGGTGTCGGCTACCTCGGGCGCTTCCATGCCCAGAAGTATGCCGCCCTGCCCGACGTCGAACTGGTCGGCGTGGTCGATCCGAATCCCGAACGCGCCGCCGCCGTGGCCAGGGAGCTGGGCACCGCCGCCTTCGCCAGCCATGCGGAACTGGCCGGCAAGGTGGATCTGGTGTCGATCGCCAGCACCACCGAAAGCCATTACCGCATCGCCCGCGACTGCCTCGCCGCCGGGCTGCACGTGCTGGTCGAGAAGCCGATCACGGTGACCGTAGCCGAGGCCGACGAATTGATCGCGCTGGCCGATGCCGGCAAGCGGATGCTGCAGGTGGGCCACCTCGAACGCTACAACCCGGCCTGGCTCGCGGTGCGCGACAGAATCGGCGCCCCGCTGTTCATCGAGGCCCACCGCATGGCGCCCTTCAAGCCGCGCGGCACCGATGTCTCGGTGATCCTGGACCTGATGATCCACGACCTCGACCTGATCCTGCCGCTGGTGAAGAGCCCGATCGCCGACCTGCGCGCCTCGGGCGTAGCGGTGCTGACCGAGGGCATCGACATCGCCAACGCGCGCATCGAGTTCGCCAACGGCTGCGTCGCCAACATCACGGCCAGCCGAGCTTCGACCGCCTCGCTGCGGCGCATGCGCATCTTCCAGCACCACGAATACCTCTCGGTCGATTTCGGCGAGCGCAAGATAGGCGTGGCGAAGAAGCGGGACGCCATCGTTGAAGGCGAGCCTCCGATCGACAGCGAAAGCCGCATCGAGCCACCCGGCGACGCCTTGATGAGCGAAATCCAGGCCTTCGTCGCCAGCGTGCGCGGCGAGGCCGTGCCCGGCGGCACCTGCACCGGCCGCGACGGGCGCGAGGCGCTGGCCGTGGCCCTCGAAATCGAACGACTGATGAGAAAGTAGCCTCAAATGAACATCCCCATGCTGGACCTCAAGGCCGAATACGCCTTGCTCAAGGACGAGATAGAACCCGCTGTGTGCGCGGCGCTGGCCGCCTGCCAGTACATCGGCGGGCCGAACGTCAAGGCCTTCGAGGCCGAGGCCGCCGCCTATGCCGGCGTCAAGCACGGCATTTCCTGCGCCTCGGGCACCGACGCGCTGCTGATCGCCCTGCGCGCCATCGGCCTCGGCCCCGGCGACGAGGTCATCACCACGCCCTTCACCTTCGTCGCCACGGCCTCGACCGTGGTCATGTGCGGCGCGAAACCCGTGTTCGTGGACATCGACCCGCGCACGTTCAACCTTGACCTCGAGCAGGTCGCGGCGGCGATCACGCCGAGGACCAAGGCCATCGTGCCGGTGCACCTCTTCGGCCAGCCCGTGCATCTGGCACCGCTGAAGGCGCTGTGCGAGAAGCACGGCCTCAAGCTGATCGAGGACGCCGCGCAGTCCTTCGGCGCCGACTACGCAGGCCGCAAGTCGGGCGCCTACGGCGACATCGGCTGCACCTCCTTCTACCCGTCGAAGAACCTCTCGGCCTTCGGCGACGGCGGCCTGATCATCACCGACGACGACGCGCTGGCAGCCGAGCTGCGCGTGCTCGCCAGCCACGGCTCGCGGGTGCGCTACCACCACCACGTGCTGGGCTACAACTCGCGGCTCGACGAAATCCAGGCCGTGATCCTGCGCGCCAAGCTGAAGCGCCTCGACGGCTTCAACAATCGCCGTATCGCCATCGCCGACTCTTACAACCGGCAACTGGCCGGTGTGGTCGAGACGCCCTACGCCGACGGCCACGGCCGCCATGTCTATCACCAGTACACGATTCTTTCGGATCGCCGCGATGCGATCCAGAAGGCGCTGACCGACGCCGGCGTCAGTTGTGCCGTGTATTACCCGGTGCCCCTGCACCGGCAGGAAATGTTCGCCACCACGCATGGCGACGTGACGCTGCCGGTCACCGAGCGCACGGCCCAGCGCTGCCTCTCGCTGCCCATCTCGCCGATGCTGCAGGACGCGCAGATCGAGCGCGTCTGCGAAGTCATCAAGCAAGCCGTGGCATGAATCTTCACCCCACCGCGGTCATCGCGCCCGACGTCAAACTGGGCGCCAAGGTCCACGTCGGCCCCTATGCGGTGATCGAGGAGGACGTGGTGCTCGGCGACGGCTGCCAGATCGCGGCACACGCCGTGATCAAGCGCCACACGCGCATCGGCGCACGCTGCCGCGTCGCCGAACACGCGGTAATCGGCGGCGACCCGCAGGACTTCAAGTTCAAGGCGGACATCCTGTCCTACACCG
>JALHNN010000011.1:0-10290 GCA_022843505.1 Sulfuritalea sp. | reverse complement strand
ACAACTACTTCCGCGAGGGGGTCACCATCCATCGCGGCTCGCGCCCGGATTCGGTGACGCGCATCGGCAACGGCTGCTTCCTCATGGCCTATGCCCACATCGCCCACGACTGCATCGTCGGCAACAACATCGTCATGGCCAATACCGCCGGCATCGCCGGCGAGGTGGTGGTGCATGACAAGGCCTTCATCTCGGCGGCGGTGACGGTGCACCAGTTCTGCCGCATCGGCAGGAACTCGATGATCGGCCTTTCGGCCAAGGTGGTGCAGGACGCGCTGCCCTTCTGCATCACCGACGGCAACCCGGGCCGCGCCCGCGGCCTCAACCTGGTCGGCCTCAAGCGCAACGGCTTCACCCGCGAGGACATCGCGGCGCTGAAGGAAGCCTATCGCATGCTCTACAGCCGGGTGCCGCTGGACCAGGCCCTGGCGGCGATGCGCGAGATGGGCAGCGCGCCGGTGGCGGAAGTCGCCGAGTTCATCGCCGGTTCAAAGCGCGGCTTCGCCCACCCCACCCGCTAGCCGCCGGCCTTTTGCGCCCGGGATCCACGGAGAACACCATGGCAACCAATGCGGCAGACGTCCTCGACGGACTGGAACTGTTCAAGGACTTCTCCTATCCCGAACTCAACACCATCGGCCACTTCCTGATTCGCACGACCACCAGGAGCGGGGATGTGATCTTCAAGGAAGGCGATCCCGGGAACTACATGCTGATCCTGGTCGAAGGCCGCCTGTCCATCTTCAAGGGCGGCGAACATGGCGCCCAGCTCCTGAGCCACGAAGGACGCGGACGCATTGTCGGCGAAATGGCGCTGCTCGACCACGAGCGCCGCTCCGCGACCTGTGTCGCCGAAACCGATTGCGTCATGATGACGCTCGATGCGGCAGGCATGCAACGCATGTCTGCCGAACGCCCCCTGCTGGCCTATCGCTTCATGTTCAACCTGGCAAAGCTCCTGTCGCGGCGCCTGCGCAGGACCTCCGGCATGCTGGTGGAGTACCTCGTTACCTGATCGGCCGGCCCGCACCGCCGCCGCGCCTCGATGAAACGGGCGGGCCGCGACTCAGCCGAGGAAGCGCTTGAAGAACTTCGCCAGCGAGCCTTTCATTGCCGCCTTTTCGCGATCGCGGAATTCGTCGGCGTAGGCGCGGTCGGAGAAGCGGATGTGCTGGACCAGCCAGTCGCGCAGGAAGTGCACGAGCTCGAGCGAAAGGAAGCTGCCGGCCTTGACGGAGGATTTTTCCAGCGCGATGCGGGCGACGAACTTTTCGTGCTCGGCCCGGTGTTCGTGGTAACGGCTGTACTGCTGCTCGCGCATGAAGGCTTCCTCGGCGGCGAAGTGCGTCACCGTGTAGTGCTCCAGCGCCGAAATCACGGCGAGTGCCTTTTCGCGATCGGCCTTGTTGGCCACGGCCAGCCAGACCTCGTTGATCAGCCGGAAAAGGTATTTGTGCTGCTCGTCGATTTCGGGCAGCTGCAGGGCATAGTCATCGGACCAGGCCACATCGGTTGGTGTGGGTGGCATCAGCGCTTCCGTTTGTATTGCCTGGGCAAATGCTACTGAAAGGCGGCGGCTCCCAGTCCCTTGAACTAGCGTCGTCCGCCGGCCAATTTCGCCGCTTCCGGCATCCGGCGCAGGCGCCAGATGGCGATGGGGCCGAGCAGGCCGCCGATGCCGAGCGTGGTCCATGCCAGGCCCCAGACCACGTGGTCCGGCAGCGTCTCGGCGCGGCCCCAGTCGAGCACCAGGCCGAAGACCCAGGGCGAGATCGCCCCGGCGCCGAAACCCAGCAGGGAGCGCAGCGAATAGGCGACGCCGAGGTAGCGCGGATCGGTGAGCTCGGTCAGCGTCGTCGAATGGATGGAGGAATCGGCGACCCCGGTGACGTTGTAGAACACGGCGATGAGCACCAGCACGGCCATCGGCAGGCCGATCATCCAGCCGAAGCTAAAGGAACAAAGCAGGCTGGACAGCGCCATGGCCAGGGTGACCGCCGTGCGTCCGTAGCGATCCGAGAGCGAGCCGCCGACCACGCTGCCGACCACGGCGGCCAGGTAAGTCAGCGCCGTGAGCGTGGCGCCGATGCTGACCGCCTGCGTGCCCGTTGAGCCGCCGAGCAGCGAAGCCGCGGCGAGGAAGGCCGGCAGCCAGGCCCAGAGGCCCAGCAGTTCCCAGGCATGGAAGGTATAGCCCCAGATCGAGAGCATCGCCGGCTTGTTGCGCACCACCTCGCCGATGCGGCTGCGCGTGCCGTGGCCGTCGGGCAGGGAATGGACGATGTTGGGCACGTCGCGCAGCGCATGCCAGCCCAGCAGCATGCCCAGCACGGGAAAACAGGCGGTGACGATGAAGCCGGCGCGCCAGCCCGCGATGGGAATCACCAGGCTGGCGATCAGGAGGCCCGCGGCGTAGCCGAGCGAGGCGGCGGCCAGGTAATACCCCAGCGCCCGGCCCTGGCGGTCGCGCACGCGCTGGGCGACGATGGCCAGCCCCGGCGTGTACGAACCGCCCGAGCACAGTCCGGTGAGGGCGTAGAGCAGCAGGGCGGAGACGAATCCATCGGCGAAGAAGGCGAACAGCAGGCCGCTCCCCACTGCGGCGACCCCGGTCACCAGATAGATACGGCGCGCACCAAAGCGGTCGGAAAGAAAGCCCACAGAAAACAGGGATATCAGGAAGCCAACGTGGTATCCCGATTGCACCATCCCGGCCTGCCAGGCGCTCAGCTGCCAGTCGGTCTTCAGCAGCGGCAGCACCGCCGACCAGGCGGTGAACATGGTAGCGAAGGCGGCGCGCGCCGCGCAGAACTCGAGCAGCCAGGGCATGGTCCGAGCTTATCACCGGATTTGACGACGCCAGCCGGGGGGGCCTACAATGCGCGCTTCCGCCGAGTTAAAAGACAACTTGCGAGGCGGAGAAGACCCGGGCCACAGGCCGCGGTCGGAAAACAAATATCGCTAAAGCGTCGCCCGCTCCCGCCCCATAGCCGGCCACGCCAAGCATGGGGCGTTTTTGTTTCTGGAGCAAGACAATGGCAAACGATTACTTCTTCACTTCCGAGTCGGTCTCGGAAGGCCATCCCGACAAGGTCGCCGACCAGATTTCCGACGCCATCCTCGACGCCATCCTGGCACAGGATGCGCATTCCCGCGTCGCCGCCGAAACCCTGTGCAACACCGGCCTCGTCGTTCTTGCCGGAGAGATCACCACCAATGCCACCGTCGATTACATCGGCATCGCGCGCAACGTGCTGAAGCGCATCGGCTACGACAACACCGAGTACGGCATCGACTACAAGGGCTGCGCGGTGCTGGTGGCCTACGACAAGCAGAGCCCGGACATCGCCCAGGGCGTGAACAAGGCCTACGACGACAACCTCAACCAGGGTGCCGGCGACCAGGGCCTGATGTTCGGCTACGCCTGCGACGAAACCCCGGTGCTGATGCCGCTGCCGATCTACCTTTCGCACCGTTTGGTCGAGCGCCAGGCCATGCTGCGCCGCGACGGCCGCCTGCCCTGGCTGCGCCCCGACGCCAAGTCGCAGGTGACGATCCGTTATGAGGACGGCAAGGCGCATTCGATCGACACCGTGGTCATTTCTACCCAGCACGCGCCGGACATCGATCTGCCGCAGATCCGCGAAGCCGTGATCGAGGAAATCATCAAGCCGATCCTGCCGAAAGAGTTGATCAAGGGCGAGATCAAGTACCTGGTGAACCCGACCGGGCGCTTCGTCGTCGGCGGCCCGCAGGGCGACTGCGGCCTCACCGGGCGCAAGATCATCGTCGACACCTACGGCGGCGCGGCGCCCCACGGCGGCGGCGCCTTCTCCGGCAAGGACCCGTCCAAGGTCGACCGTTCGGCGGCCTACGCCGGCCGCTACGTGGCGAAGAACATCGTCGCCGCCGGGCTGGCCAGCAAGTGCCTGGTGCAGATCTCCTATGCCATCGGCGTGGCCGAGCCGACCTCGGTATGGGTCACCACGCAGGGCACCGGCAAGGTCGCCGACGCCACCATCGCCGAACTGGTGAAGAAGCACTTCGACCTGCGGCCGAAGGGCATCGTGCAGATGCTCAACCTGCTGCGCCCGATCTACGAAAAGACCGCCGCCTACGGCCACTTCGGCCGCGACGAGCCTGAGTTCACGTGGGAGGCGACCGACAAGGCTGCCGCACTCAGGGCAGACGCCGGCCTGTAATCCCCCTGCACCAATCAAGGAAATGGCCCGCGACGCGGGCCATTTTTCATTCTGCTCCGCGCCATCGCCGGCGCATTGGCAGATAATCGCGTCATGAGCGATCTCGCGAAAAATGTACTGGGCGGCATACTGCAGCCCTGCAGCACCGACCCCATGACCGGCTTCTTCCGTACCGGCGACTGCCAGGTGACGGAAGAGGATGTCGGCAACCACGGCGTCTGCATCATCGCCACGGCGGAGTTCCTGCGCTTTTCGCGTGCGCGCGGCAACGACTTGTCGACGCCGATGCCGGAGTACGATTTCCCCGGCCTCAAGCCCGGTGATCGCTGGTGCCTGTGTTCGGCGCGATGGCAGGAAGCCCTGCAAGCCGGCATGGCCCCGCAGGTGGTGCTGGAAGCGACCTCGGCCGCGGCGCTGGAAGTGGTGAAGCTCGCCGACCTCAAGCGCTACGCGGCGAAACTCGACCAGGAAGGAAGGTAGTGAAATGAGCGAACTCTACAAACTCTCGGCCAGGGCCCTCGATGGCTCGATGCGGTCCATGAAGGACTGCAAGGGGCGGGTGTTGCTGTTCGTGAACGTCGCCAGCGGTTGCGGCTTCACTCCGCAATATGCGGGGCTGGAAGCCCTGTGGCGCAAGTACGGGGAGCGCGGACTGACGGTGCTGGGTTTTCCCTGCAACCAGTTCGGCGGGCAGGAGCCGGGAAGCGAGGCGGCGATCGCCGAATTCTGCAGCCTGACCTACGACGTCAGCTTTCCCATGTTCGCCAAGGTCGATGTCAATGGCGCGGACACCCACCCGATCTTCTCCTTCCTTAAGAAGGAGGCGCCGGGCGTGCTCGGCACAGAGGGGATCAAATGGAACTTCACCAAGTTCCTGGTCGACCGCGAAGGGCGGGTGGTCGGCCGCTACGCCTCGGCGGTGAAACCCGAGGACATGGCGGCCGACATCGAGAAACTGCTCTGACGGGGCGAGCTCAGGCCGCGGCCTTCTGCGGCTGGCGCCGCGTGGTGGCGGCGCGGTCGTCCTCGGTGGCAAGCTCGTCGTCCCCGTCGCCAAAGCGGACGATATGAACCCCGGCCGGCAGATTCGTCCGGCGACGGGAAATCTCCTTCAGCCAATCGTTCCCAGGCGGGGCCAGTACATCCAGCAGGCTCATGGTACGGCGGGTCATTTTCGGCTCCTGTGTCGCTAGGTTGCGGCTACGCCGGATTTCATCGCGTCCGGTATCGCGGCCTCACTGCCTCCACCGCGACCGCGGCGGAACTTCCCCTGGATATAAGTCGAAGGCCCCGCATTCGCGAGGCCTTCTAGACGGCTGGCGGAGGTAAACCAGCCGTCGGGGGGGATTGTGCCTCAGCCCGCCAGGTAACGGCGTGAATCGGCGAGAAATTTTAGGATTGCATCAGTTTGCAAGGCTTGCTCCGGGAAAGTAATCACGTTTCACATGGCTGTATAGATGGGGCTGGGAGGCGAAGGTTCAACGCCAATTTGCAACAAGTTGTTGCCGCGCCCCAAAACGCCGGCCCCGGTTTCCCGCCCTACCCGACGCCAATAGACAAGCCTCTGTTTATGAATGCTTTGTTTCGCTCTTCTGGCGCCGTTTCCGAGAAACCGGCACTGCCGGGCTTCAGGGCGCCGTGCCGTCGAGGTAGTACCAGCGCCCCTGCTCGCGGCGAAAGCGGCTGCGTTCGTGCATCCTCTGCGCCCGGCCGCCGATACGGCAGACGGCGACGAACTCCACCGTCGCCTCGTCGCCAGATTCCGCACTGGTCTTGACCTCGAGGCCGATCCACCTGGGCTGGGGCCCTCCCGCCAGGTCCAGAGTCGCCGGCCGGGTCGTGGCGTGCCAGGTGGCGAGCAGATAGTCTTCCAGCCCCCGGGAGTAGGCGCTGTAGCGCGAGCGCATCAGCGACTCGGCGTCCGCCGCCGGCGCGCCGGCATGGAGCCGCCCGCAGCATTCGGCATAGGAACGGGAAAGGCCGCAGGGGCACGGGTCGGCAAGCTGGCGTTTCATGGCTGGCACAATGGACGGATATTGAACTGTCGATGATAGGCCACGCACCGTGCTTCCCGTAACTACCGCCCTTGAAGCCCTGCGCCGCGCGCGCCGCATCGCGGTATTCACCGGTGCCGGCATGTCGGCGGAAAGCGGCATCCCCACCTTCCGCGACCGCATGACCGGGCTCTGGGCGCAGACCGACCCCATGGAGGTCGCCACGCCCCAGGCGTTTCGCGCCGACCCACAGTGGGTCTGGGACTGGCATGTGCATGTCGCGGCCGCCGTTACGCTGGCGCGGCCCAATCCCGGCCACCGGGCGATCGCCGCGCTCGCCACCGGCGGCCGCCGGGTGGACGTCATCACCCAGAACATCGACGGCCTGCACCAGGCGGCGGGCAGCGGTGGGGTGGTCGAGCTGCATGGCAACCTGTTCCGCCTCAAGCCCTTCATCGACGAAGAGGCGGCCTTCGCCGCCGCCGAGGCGCCGGTTATCTGCGGCGTCTGCGACGGCTACGCGGCCTGGGACGACTGCGATCCCTATGCGACGCGCGAGGACTTCGCCGAGCTGCGACTCGCGCCCGGCCCGGTGCCGCGCTGCCCCGGCTGCGGCGCGCTGCTGCGCCCCGACGTGGTCTGGTTCAACGAAATGCTCGACCCGGCGGTGCTCGATGCGGCGATGGCCGCCGTCGATGCCTGCGACGTCCTGTTGTGCATCGGCAGTTCGCTCGAAGTCGAACCCGCGGCCAGCCTGCCCTGGCGCGCGCTGCGGCGCGGCGTGCCGGTGCTCGAGATCAATCCGCAGCCGACGGCGCTGTCGGCGCAGGCCCTGAGCCTGCGCGGCAGGGCGGCGGAGATCCTGCCCGAATTGCTGGCCTCGATCGCCGGCAGGTAGGAGCGAGCTTGCTGGCGAACGGGTTTTCGCGAGCAAGCTCGCTCCTACCGACCCGGGCTGGCATCCCCCTCTTCCGGGAGCGCGCACTTGCGGCAGTCGCGGCCGAAGGGCGAGATGTAGCGCCACCAGATCCAGATCAGGACCGGCAGCAGTCCCATCAGCGCGATGTCATCCCAGCCGGGCTGCGCCAGTTCGCCCTTCCACCAGGCGACGGCGGCGCGGATGGCCTCGATCAGCAGCACCAGGTAGCCGAACCCGGCGCCGAGCATGAGTATTCGTTTCATTTGCCGGCGTGCACCCATTCCAGCAGCGCATCCTGCGCCGGCTGCGCGGCCGCGGCATTGGCGTGGTTGACGAAGAAGACCACGATCCAGCGCCGCCCGGACTTGTCGAGCACATAGCCGGCAAGGCTGCGCACGCCTTCCAGCGAGCCGGTCTTGATGTGGGCCTGGCCGGCGACGCCGTTCTGCTTGAGGCGCCGCTTCATGGTGCCGTCGGTGGCGGCAACCGGCAGCGATGCGACCAGTTCCGGCATCACGGCACTCTTCCATGCCGCCTGCAGCAGGCGGCCCAGCCCCTCGGCCGTGATGCGCTCGCGCCGCGACAGGCCGGATCCGTTTTCCAGCACCAGCTCGGGCAGCGCGATGCCACGGGCATCAAGCCAGGCGCGGATCGCCGCATCGGCATCCGCCTCCGCCGCCGGGCGCTTGCCGGCCTCCATGCTCAGCGTGAGAAAGAGCTGGCGCGCCATGACGTTGTTGGAAAACTTGTTGATGTCGCGCACCGCTTCCGCAAGAGTCGGCGATGGCAGCACGGCGACCGGGCGCGCCTCGGCCGGCACCGGGCCGTCACGCACGCCGCCGGCCAGCGTGCCGCCGAGCTCGGACCAGAGCTGGCGGAAGACGCCGAGCACGAAGCCCGGGTGATCCATGACGGCGACGTTCCAGCGCTGCTCGCCGCAGGCGGCGGGAAAGCTGCCGGTCAGCACCAGGCGCGTGGTCGGGCCGTGGCTGAAGTGGTCGAGGCGCAGCTTTTCCTTCCAGTCGCCGCAGCCGTTGCCATTGCCGAGCACGACCTTGTTGATCAGGTCGAGGTTCGCCGGCGCCGGCTCCGCCGTCACCAGCAGCAGCTTTTGCTGCAGGTCCGGCACCAGTTGCAGCGTCACCGCCTTGAAGTTCAGCAGCAGGGCATCCGGCGCCACGTTGTAGGGCCGCGTCGGCTGCGCATCGAAGCGCCCGGGGTCGGCGCCGTTGGCGGCGAAGGCCGTGCGGTCGAGCACCAGGTCGCCGCGGATCTCGCGGATGCCGCGGGCGCGGACCATGCGCAACAGGCGGCCGAACTGGTCGTAGGTCAGCTTGGGGTCGCCGCCGCCCTTCAGATGCAGGTCGCCGTCCAGCACGCCGTCGGCAAGCCCGCCGCTGGCAAAGACCTCGGTCTTCCAGACATAGGCCGGGCCGAGCAGGTCGAGCGCGGCATAGGTGGTGAGCAGCTTCATGGTCGAGGCCGGGTTCAGCGCGGCGCGCGCATTGAAGGCCAGGCGAGGTGTCGCGGCATCGACCTCGCGCACCCAGGCGGCGGTTGCCGCGGCGGGTATGCCGGCGGCTTTGAGTGCCTGCTGCACGCTGGACGGCAGCTCGTCGGCATGGGCCGCCAGGCAGGCGAAACAGGCGAACAGGGAGATCACGATGCGCATGGCGGCATCTTATCCCCGGATCGCGCCACCGACCGCCGCCCTCACCATTAGAATGGGCCGAAAAAGGAGCACAAGAAGAATGGCAACGCCCGCCTGGCAACCCTCGGCAGAGACGATACGCGCGGCGAAACTGACCGCTTTCAGCGACTGGCTGGCGCGCGAGCGCGGCCTGCATTTTGCCGACTACGACGCGCTCTGGCGCTGGTCGGTCGAGGATCTCGAAGGCTTCTGGGGCGCGATCTGGGACTACTTCGCGATTCCCGCCGCAACGCCGCGGACAAGGGTGCTGGCCGACGCGCGCATGCCCGGCGCGCAGTGGTTCCCCGGCGTCAGCATGAACTACGTCGAGCAGGTCTTCCGCCACGCCACGGCACAGCGGCCCGCGATCGTTTCGCGCAATGAAGCCGGCGAAGACCGTGAGATTTCCTGGGCCGAGCTGCAGCGCCAGGTCGGCGTCCTGGCGGCGAGCCTGCGGGCGATGGGTGTCGGCCGCGGCGACCGCGTCGTCGCCTACCTGCCCAACGTCCCCGAGACGACCATCGCCTTCCTCGCCGTCGCCAGCATCGGCGCCATCTGGTCCGCCTGCTCGCCGGACATGGGACGCATCGCCGTGGTCGACCGCTTCCGCCAGATCGCGCCCAGGGTACTGATCGCTGTCGACGGCTACCGCTACGGCGGCAAGGCCTACGACCGGCGCGAGCTGATCCACGAGCTGCTGGCCGAACTGCCCAGCATCGCCCACACGATCCTGCTTCCGGCGCTCGACGCGCAGGCCGATCCCGGCGAGTTCGCCAACGGCACGCCGTGGGCGCAAGCCGTGGCCGGTGATGCCCCGCTGCAGGTCGAGCACGTCGCTTTCGAGCACCCGCTGTGGGTGGTCTATTCCTCGGGCACCACCGGCCTGCCCAAGCCCATCGTGCATTCTCAGGGCGGCATCGTCATCGAACACGTCAAGATGGCGGCGCTGCATCTCGACCTCGGGCCGGAGGATCGCTTCCACTGGTTCTCCAGCAGCGGCTGGATCATGTGGAACTGCCAGATTTCCGGCCTGCTGGTGGGCAGCACGATCTGCATCTACGATGGCAACCCCGGCTGGCCCGACTGGAACGCGCTGTGGCGCTTCGTCGGCGAAAAGCGGGTCAGTTTCTTCGGTGCCGGCGCGGCCTTTTTCCTCTCCTGCCTCAAGGCCCAGGTCGAGCCCAATGAGGTCGCCGACCTCTCGGCCCTGCGCGCCGTGGGCTCCACCGGCTCGCCCCTGCCTCCCGAGGGCTACCAGTGGATTTACGACCATGTCCGGCCGGATATCTGGCTCAACCCGATTTCCGGCGGCACCGATTTCGCCGGCTGCTTCGTCGGCGGCGTGCCGACGCTACCTGTTCATCTGGGCGAGATGCAGTGCCGCTGCCTCGGTGCCCGCGTCGAGGCCTTCGACGAGGCCGGCAAGGCGCTGATCGACGAGGTCGGCGAACTGGTCTGCAGCGCGCCCATTCCCTCGATGCCACT
>JALHNN010000010.1 GCA_022843505.1 Sulfuritalea sp. | reverse complement strand
ATTGATGCACAGGTGCAGCAGACCAGCGCCGCACTCCTTGCCGGGGCCGACTCCTTCGCGATGTACCAGAGCCAGGCGCAGGCGGCGCAGGCGCAACTCCTCACCATCGGGGTTGCCCTCCCGGTGTTGACCGAGGCGCAGTACGCCTATGCACGCGCGCTGACCGAGTCGGGTGTGGCCGCTGCGGACGCGCTGGCGCAGACGCGCGCACTGGGGCCGGCGCTCGAACACATTGCGGCCGTGCAGCGTGTGCTGGCGAGCGAGACCCAACTCTCAGATGCCGAGATTGCACAGATGATCCATCGCCTCACGACGCTCAGCGCGGCAGGCGGGCCGGTGGGTGCAACGGCACAACAACTCGCGCTGGCATTTCGGCAGGGCAGCATCGAAGCGCCCGCACTTGCAGCAGCGCTCGAAGATCTGGAGCGTGGCTACCGACTGAGCGAGGTGGGAGCCAATGGTGCGGCGGTGGCCGCACGCGAACAGGGGATTGCCGCGCAGCAGGCCGCGACCGAGATCACGGCGGCGGAGGCCGCGATCGGCGCACAGATCGGTAAACTCGTTGAGCAAGCGGAGAAGACGCAGACGGCAACCCAGGAAGCCGAGGCGCTCACCGCCGCACAGCAGGAGATTGCGCGGATCGGTGCGCTCGTGCAGGCCGGACACATCACGGCGGCGCAGGGTGCGGAAATCTTGCGCCAGAAGTACGGCGAGGCCGCCGGCGAAGCCGAGCGCCTGATCCAACTCCAAGCACGACTCGCCGGCCAACAGGCGCAAACCCGATCGGCGGCAACCGGACTGCGCGGCGGAAGTTCGGGCGTGGTTGCGGGCGCGCCGGGGCGGCGCGGCAACGGTGACGATGCGATTGATCGGGTGGTTGCGCAGCAGCAAGCCATCACGGAGGCCGCAGCGGCACAGCGCGACTACGAAGAGGCCGTCGGCGGCACGGGCGTGCAGCTGCGCAACCTGCGCGGCGATCTCGCGGGTGCCACGGCGGGCAGTGCCGAGTATTACCGCATCCAGACCGAGATCGCCCGCCTGGAGCGGCAGGGCAGCGGCGGTAGGGGCGGTGGGGGCAGCAGTGCGCGCCTCTCCGACCAGGCGAAGCTGACGAACCAACTCGAGGCGGATCAGTTCGCCGCGTATCAGCGGGCGGAACAGGCCGAACGCGACCACCAGGATCGCATCCTCGACATCCTGGCCGATGCCGCCAAAGAACAGGCTGCCGCCGAGCGCAGCTTGCAGCAGGCACAGCTCGACGGGCGTGCCGGCTTCTACGACCGCTTGGGTCAGGTGGAAGACAGTGGACTGCGCAACGCCTATGCTGCACAGTACGAACAGGCGGTGCAGGACGCCGCCGAGATTGCGGCCACGAAGGGCGCGGACGTGGCCGAACAGTTCCTTGCCGAACAGCAGCGCATCCTGGAAGCGCAACTGGCGCGCGCCGGCGACATCCAGAGCGCCGAGAAGAGCGGCGACAAGGGGAAGGCCGAATATCTCAAGGGCGTCGATCAGCTGTACCGCGAGGCCGAAGCGCAGCGGCTGGCCACGATTCGCAAGGGCGAGGGGAGCATCGCCAGTGAGCGCGATCAGGCACTGGCCGAGGAGGCCGCGAAGTATGCCGACGCGCAGGATGCCATCGGGCTGAAAGCGGAACAGGCCGTCGATCGGCGCATTGCGGCGGCACAGCGCGAAGGCCAGGCAATCGACGAGACGACGCTGGCCATTGAACGCCAGGGACAGGCCTACGACCTGCTCGCCCAGCGCACGCCGCCGATTCGTACCGCCGAGGATGTCATCCCTGGCAGCATCCCGATCCCGGGGGTCGATACCGCCGCACCCAGCACGCGCGACGCCACCGCCGGCGCACAACTGGTGAGTGCGCCGGATGTGGCGCAGGCGATTGATGCGCTACGACTCGATGTGGCGCGCGTCGAAGAGCGCCTGGCGACGATCAGCGACGGCATTGTGCAGGTGGAACGGGCGGAGCGGGATACCGAGCGCGCGGTGCGCAGTACGCGCAGTCAGGCGGTGGCGTAATGGCGCTGCAACGCACATGCGTCCTGGCGGGCGTCACGCTCTACCCGGACGAGATTGAGACCGGGCCGGACAAAGTCGGCGATGAGTTAGTGTCGGCGGACGGGACGCGCACCTATATCCATCGCGGGAGCAAGCGGCAGTATGTCTTGCGCTGGCGCAGTGCGCCCGAGTCGGTGCGGGTGGCGGTGCGCACGCTCTACGCCACGACCGGCAGCATGGCATTCACCGACGACGACGGCGCGAGTGTGACGGTCTACACGCCGCCGGGTGGCTATCGTTGCAGTCTTGCGTATGTGCTGCCGACCGATCCGTTCGGCACGATGTTTCAGATCGAACTGACTCTGAAGGAACTCTAATGCCCACGCAGACACGCAGCTATACCGTGCACTACAATCCTTCCGGCGCCTGGCTCACGCTGCCGGCCGCCGACCTGCTCGATGTGGGCGGCGATCTGGAGTTGTCGGGCGATGCCAGTCAGCCGCTGATGCTGGGCGATGCCGCGACGGCGCGCGCGACCCTCACGATCCGCGCCTCCGCCTGGAGTAGCATTCCGGCGCGCTGCCCCATCCGGGTCGACCTCACGCGCGATAGCACCACGCTGCGGGTGTTTACGGGGTTGGTCGTCGAGCGGGCACGGGCACTCATTGGCGCCGCCGCAACCCTCACCTGTGCGAGTGTCGAACGCATCATCAGCACCACGCGCGCCGATAGTCCCGCCTTCTTCCGGCGGCCCGTCGCCACCCGCACCACGCTCACCAGCATCGACGATCCGACCAATGGCGGCTATGCGGGCGGGCTGATCAACTACCTGCTCTGGCAGGCCGGCGGCAGGCCGGCGGAGCAGGACGTGAGCTATCCGAGTGCGAGTTTCTACTACAGCTGCGAGCCGGCGATCCTCGCCCCTGAATGGAGCTGGGCGGCGGGCGAAGATGCCTGGGAGGAGTTGCGCAAGCTCGCGAGTGCCGCCGGCGGGCAACTCTTCATCGACGCGGGCGGTATCGTGCGCTACCGCCAACCGCTGGCCTTTGGTGGGGGGAGTGCGGCCTACACCTTTACCGAGAGCGTGTATGGCGACATCTCGGAGCGCATCGACGATGACACGGTACTCGCCACGCGCATCCAGTGCCCGTATGTCCCACGGGTGGCGCGCCCGCTGCAGGAGGTCATCAGCGACGATACCCCGCGCCTGATTGCCGGCAGCGCCACCATCACGTTCGATCTCGCCCCGCAGTGGCCGCTGAAGAGCCTCGAACTGAACGCCGGCGCGCTGGCGGATGATGCGCTCACCATCCTCTTCCTGGATGGACAAATCGCGCCGCGCGGCGCGAGCGGCTACACGCACAGTGTAGCTGCCTGGGCGCAGCGCATCAGCATCACGATCAGCAACAGCACGACGCGGCCGATCCTCGTGCGGCGCGTGCTGCTGCGGGGTGAGCCGATCAGCGCGGGCGAGCCCGGGATGGTCGAGGCCGGCAGCGGCACGGTCACCCGGACGCTGGCCGACAACCCCTATGTGCAGAGTCGGGGGCATGCGCAGCGGCTCAGTAACCTGCACCTGGCGCTCTACGCGACACCACGCGCGCGGCGCACGCTGAGCGGCTGTGCGTTCGACCCGGGCCGCACGCTGGGCGAGACGGTCAACCTGACGTGTACGGCCTGGAGTCTGAGTGCCGTGCCGCACCTGATTACCGCCATTCGCTACGGGCGCGTCGGGGCGGACGTGAGCTACGACCTGGTGGATGTGAGCGGCCTGCCGGGGACGAACGAGTATTTTCTCGTGGGGTCAACCGTGTATACCGGTCTCACCCGCAGGATGGGCTTCTGATATGCGCGATCTGCCGACCAGCTTTACCACCGACGAGATCCTGAGCGGCTTTGCGCTCGGGCTGCTGAGAGACGCCGCCATCGATCTGGATGGTCTCAGCTACCGGCGCGTCCATGCGTACGACGCGCATAGCGACGATACGGCGCTGCACGCATCGGGCGACTACCGCCTCTGGTGGGGCAGCATCCAGTATCGCGCCGGCATGACGACACTCAACGCCTTCGGGCGCGCGGCGTCCGCCGCCGGCACGATCCAGATGCGCATCAACGGGAGTCTCGCCACGTCCGCCAGTGCGACGAGCACCTGGTCACTGCAGGCCGATATCAGCACCGGCTACAGCGAGGGTGACATCCTGCCGATTGAGCTGGTCACCTCGGGGAACACGACGAAGACCAGCAACCGCTTCGTGCTCGGCGTGTACGCCAGTCCCGTCGCGATGCCGACGGCGTACCCCGGCGTGCCGACGTTTTCGACGAGTTACACGCCCGCGTTGCTCAATCAACTGCTGAGCACCTGTCACTGGCTCTACGACCGCATCACGGCCGTGCCCTACGTACCGCACATCGCGCAGATCATGCGACCGGCGACGCACAAGGCGCAGACGATCATCCTCTATAGCGGTGGCATCCCGCGCTTCCACACGCAGGACGAGCTGCACATCGAAATCTGGCAGAACCTGCTGCCCAATCCAGGGGAATACATTCAGGTGCTTGTCGATGGCAGTGTGGTCTACACCGGCAGCACCCAGCCGCCCGGCGGCACGGCAGCCTACGATCTCGCGCTTCCGCTCACCCACACCCTCGGCACGACCGTGCCCGTGGTCGTGCGCGCCGTGGTGACGGCGACGCCGACGCCCTACACCCTGATCAACTCGCGCTACACCATCCGTACCGTCGGCACGATTGCGCGCACTACGCCATACCCCGCCGCCACGCCGCCGGCTGCGTTTCCTGAAAACGGCAGCATCGCGCATGCGACGGCGGTCAGTCAGCTCAACGCCATCGCCACGATGCTCACGAACGTGAAGAGCCGCATCGATGGCCGGCCCGAGCTCTGGAACCGCATCCGCGCGTTCCGCCGGCGCTTTGCGATTGATGAACGACAGAACACCAAGCTCGCCAAGATGTATGTCCCCCGTCGCGCGCGCCAGGGCGATCGGCTGGTGGTGCATGGCAAGGGGGTGGGGATTCAGTGGGGATCGTTCAAGCTCGCCGAGAAGGAGGGCGAGATCGACTACGACGATTACACGTTCTCCGACAGTGAGAGCCTGACGGATGGGGAGGCCATCGAGACGAAGACGGTCTGGTTCGATCAGTTTCGCGGCCTCGTGCCGGGCGCGTGGTACACGCTGAGCGGGGACTGTTATTTCGCAAGTGAATTTCTTTATTGAGCGGTGAAAGACGAGGATGCGCTTATGGACAACCGTGATCGCCTTTTTTGGATGACGATCCGGCGCGCGTTACTGATGATCGTGAAGGCGATTGAGGTGCGGTATTGCATGGAGTCGCCCGCCGCCGGAGAAGCAATGCTCAGTCGTCGTTCACGGTAGAAGTGACCACACTATGCAACGCCAGCAGTTCCGGGTGCAGAACGGTACGGGCCATGGTGGAGATGCGGCAGGCGATTCAGGGAGAGGAACGCTTCCTCTCCCGTGCATCGTCGTATCAAGCGGACGCTGCGTTAGCGCGAGAGCACATGGCGCAACGTTTCACCGTTGAAACCGTTGACGGGTGCATACTCGACCCAAAGCGATAGTCCTGAGAAGATCGTGGTGTTCGCAAACGTGGTGTGCGATGTGACCGGAACGCCGTTGATACTAGTGTGCACCAGCGTCTCGGTGACGTACACGCCCGGTTGTGAGTCGGCGTAATACGTGAAGGTCTCCTTACCGGTGAAGCCGATCGTCGGTGTCGAAATTGCCGCGACAAGGCTGACTCCGGGAGGACCATGGACGACATAGTGTATCTCGCGTACATTCGACACATTGGTACCAATCTCGGCCTGTACATCGAGAATCGTACCATCGGAGAGTATCACGACCGGGTCGGAGCGGCAGCCGCGGAGTGCGGCATCTGCCACGGGGGTGAGTGGACCGGCGGCGAGGAATGCTGCCAGCATCATGCAGGCGAGCAGGCGCAGGCGCGAGGCGAATGTTGTAGTGGAGTGGCGCACGCGGGTTCCTTTCGATGTGTCGTTGTATGAAGGCGGACCAGGTTTCTTTAACCGGTCTTTCATAAATATACCGCATGAATTGCCACATGGGAACGGTCAGTTTGGTGACAGTCTCTTCACTCTTTGTGATGGAGCCGCGACGGTGAGTGCGGAGACAGCCATGCTATAATGAGCGAACGACCCGTCGCGTCACCTGACCCCACGAGTCGCCCAACGAGCTGCCGTCCATCGCGCCCGCTCTCACGAAGAGAGCGGGCGCGTTTGCGTTCCCGCTCCGGGGAACACTGATGCCCAAACGACAAGCCGCCCTCCGCATCGACACCCGCCCGGCCACAAACGCCGGCGGGGTGGTCACCAGCAGTACACCGAATGTGGCGCCGCCCGCGCTGCCGAGCATCGACGCGCCCGACGCCCCGAGCCTGACGACCGCGCTCAGTCGCAGCGCCGCCACGCCCACAGCCGTCATTGTCGCGACGTGGGATCAGCCGCCCGGCGCCGAGCCGCAACGCTACGCCATCCAGTGGTCGACGAGTAGCGGCTTCCCCGCCGACAACCGCACCGCCGCACTCAACACGGGTGATAACCAGACCGGCGCAACGATCCCGGATCTGGCGACCAATGCCCTCTACTATGTGCGCGTGGCGGCCATCTATCGCGGCATCCAGAGCGACTGGAGCGAGGCGGCAAGCATCACGACGGCGCAGGACACCACGCCGCCGGCCGTCGTGACGAGTGTGAGCGTGACCTTCCTCACGGTGGCCGGGAACGGCAATGGCGATCTGCTCGTCACCTGGACACCGCCGACGAGCGCGAATCTCAAGGATGTCGAGGTGCGCATCTATGCGTCGAATGGCGGCACCCTGCTGCGCACGGAATACAGCACGACCGGCGCGTTTCGCTACCTCGCAAGCCAGAATCTCACCGACACCGGCGGTGTCGGCGATGCCTCGCTGTATCTGAGCATTCGCGCCCGCAGCTACCACAACGTGTATAGCACCGAGGTCACGGCATCGCCGACGAAGAGCGCACCAGCCGCACCCAGCAGTGTCACACTGACCACGTTCCTCAGCACCCTGAATGTGAGCGTGGCCGGCGCCACCGACGCCGTCGCCTATCGCTACCGCATTATCCAGACCAGCCCGAGCGCGGCGGATCTCACCTATGACAGCCCCGCCCGCATTGAGGTACGGCCCATCAGTGTGAATGCGACGTATCAGGTGGGGGTACGGGCCATCGACGGCCTCGGGCAAACGAGTAGCGAGACGCTGAGCAGTGCCATCAGCACGGATGCACTCACCCTGGCCGATCTGCGTGCGGGCCTGCGCTATAGCGATAGTGACAGTACCACCTCCGCCACCCTCAAGACGGCGATGAGTGACGACGTGCGCACGAGTGGCGGCATCTCCTACGCGAGCAACGCCGGCTGGGTGCGCTGGATACGTGCCGAGCGCGATCTGCTCGACCGCTACCGCGACATCACCATCAGCATGTTGCCGAGTAGTGGCACCACGAACTGGTACATCCGCACCTCGTCGGACGGGGTCACCTGGAGTTACTACAGCGGCCCGATCGTTGGCGCGCGCACCCTCACGAGCGTGGCGAATGCCGCTGCCGCACAGAGCGCCGCCATCAGTGCCGGCACGCTGGGCGGCCATACAACCAATCGCGTGCGACTGCCCACACTGGTCGAGGTGCGCTTTGTCGAGCTGTGGCTACGCAATACGGCGGCGAGCACCCGCGTCGATGAGTTCATGCCGCGCCGCCTGGTGCAGGCCGATGATATCGAGGTCGAGCAACTCTCCGCGCTTGCCGCCGACCTGGGCACGATCACCGCCGGCACGGTGACCGGCGCGACCATTCAGACGGCGACCAGTGGCGCGCGGATTGAGCTGACGAGCGCGAACGGGTTGCGCAGCTACAACAGCGGCGGCACGCAGCAAGTGCAGATCCGGACGTCAGACGGGGCGCTCACCTGGGCCGGCGGCAACGGCACGCTGAATGCGTCGGGCATGACGCTCCTGGCCGATAGCGCCTATGCTGACACACGCGCGGTCACGTTTCGCAATGTCGACGATGCGTTCACGCAGGGCGAGCTCTATTCGATCTATCAGTCGGTCGGCAAGACCTACCGCACCTATCTGAACGGCCTGGATGCCACATCGCTCCGTGCTGCCAAAACATCGTACGAAGCCGTCGTCACGGTGGCGGCGCAAGGCGCGGCGCCGTGGGGGCCGTCGCTCTCGCAGTCGATTCTGCGCGTGGATTTGAGTGGCAACACGGTGCTGGAAGCGCGCGCGGATGGCAATATCATCGCCGAGGGGCGGTTGAATGTGGGCACCGCCAGTGGCGCGACCACCGGCACCATCAGCGCCACGGTCAGCAACGCCGGCACAACCGATCGACCGGCCGTCCTCACACTCGGTCACGAGAGCAGCGGCACCCCCGCCGCAGGGTTCGGCAGCGAGATTCAGTTCAACGCCGAGAGTTCAACGACCAGTAACCGCGCACAGGCGACGATTTCGGCGCGCTGGGCCACCGCAACCGATGCGAGCCGCGCCGCGACGCTGACGTTCCTGGTGTATGACACCACATTCCGCGTCCCGCTCACCCTCGGCGCCAGCGGCAGCGCGCCAACGATCGGGTTCTACGGCACCACGCCCGGCGCGCAGCCGACCATTACCGGCTCGCGCGGGGGTAACGCCGCGCTTGCGTCGCTGCTCACGGCGCTGGCCGGATTGGGGCTGATTGTGAATAGCACGACATAGGAGGATGAGGATGATCGACGAACGCATCCGCGCACGCATCGCCGAGTTGCAGGCGAGTCGGCAGCGCATCGCCGAACGGCTCGGCGAACTGCGACAGGAGATCGAGGCCGGCAACGTGCAGCTGATTGCGCACAACGGCGCGATTGCGGAGCTCGAGCAGTTGCTCCAGCCGCTCCCCGATCTCCTACCAGGAGAACCCGCACCATGAAACTCGTGCTGCTGCTCCTCTCCGCGCTGCTCACCGTGAGTCTGGCGCGCGCGGAGATCGTCGTCATTACTCCCGGTTACGAAGGGCCGACCGCCGGCGCATACCTCGCCCCGCAGGCGGAGCCGCCCTGGACGCCGGTACCCAAGCCCGTGCCGCCGACACCCCTCCCGCCGCCCGTGCCAAAGCCGCCACCGCCCAGTGTTACGGCGCGCTGGGTCTCGGCAACGCACGCCGAGATTACATGGGACGGCGGCAACCTGTACCGCATCGCCGGGGGCGTCGAGACGCTGCTGGCGAGTGGCAGCGGGTCAATTACCCTGCCGCCACCGCCGCCGGCAGACGCGGCGTACTGGCCGGCTGTTGGCGATCGGTACGTGGTGCGCGATCCGCTCGGGGGCGACATCACCGCAGTGGCGACGCTCGGCACGTACTGGCGGCGCTGGCTGCCGGTGGTCTCGAAGTAGCGTTCTCGGCGAGAGAATCGCTACGGCTTCCCGCATGTGCGCTTGTGGCCGTTGAATGCCTCCCTCGAGTCGAACCACCGATCACAGCGGTCACAGTACACCCGCGCGGCAGCGGCCACCGCCGACCGATGGAGCACCAGGCCGTACATGAACGCCAGGAGTGCGAGCGGCGCGCCATGCGTCACCGCTTCTGGCGTGATATCGGCGTACTTCCCGCCGGCGAAGAACAGCGTGTTGGTGACGATTGAGCTACATACCGCCATAATGTTCAATGCCCACCACAGGCCGACCGATACCCGATCGCGGCTGTTGTGCTGCTGGTCGGCGAGCGCGACCGCGCCGATATAGGCGCATTCGAAGCCCAGGCCGGCGAAGATGGCAATAAACCACGGCAGTTTCTCGGCGGCAAACGAGCCGACACCCCACGCCGCAGGCACCGCAAGGATGACCATCGGCGCGCGCTGCAGCCACCATTGCCAGTTGATTCGCTGCCACCACGTCGGCGCGTCGTCGCGCAGCGGTCGCGCGATGGGAAGTGCTGTTGTCATGTCATCTCCGCATTAGAATGCTGTATTGAGCCTCGGCTGAGGCAAGCTGCAGCCACCCGTGAGCCTGCATCGAGCCCCTCCGTCCGCGCGTCCGTCCGTCTGCTACTCCGCTGGTGGCGTGGGATCGGGGGTGGGCGTGGCGGACGGGGTAAGGTCGCGTGCAACCCTCGCATGGTACGCGGCGTTCTCCGCATGCACCGCAAGTGCTGTATATATCTCCGCACGGTTGTGCGTGGCATAGAGCAACCGATCCTTGTAGACAGCAATCTGTTGTAGTGCATTGTCGAGACTCAACAATGTATCTGCGAGTGCTTCGTCGGTAAGGGTCATGGGGTGCGCTCCTCTGTCATCGGCACTGCACTCTGTTGCATGACGGTCTGATAGACGGCGCGGATCGCCTTTGCGTCATGCAGCGCGTTGTGTTTGTTGCCGGTGATACCGGCGAACTCTTCGCGATTCACATCGGGGTCAATGCCCATTGCCTTGAGCAGTGTTGCCAGGTCGAACGGGATATAGTAGACATGGGCGGGAATGTTCATCGCACCGTTGAACAGACTACAAAAAAGCACCCAGTCATACGCGAGACAATCGCCCCACATCTCGACGTGCTCATACTGTGCCAGCCATGCCGCTAGGTCGGTAGCGATGCGCACCTCTCCCGCCTTCATCGCATGATGTTCGGTATCGAGCTTTGGGGCGCTGCTGTACATATCAGCAAACCGAAGATGCGGGATAACATTCTCATTGATCCACGCATTCACCTGCTTTGTGTCATGGTCTGTGTTCTCGGCATAGAACGTATGCCCATCCTCGGCAATCAGGCCGATGCTGATGAGCGTTGTTGCCTGATGCAATCCGGTGAACTCGGTATCGAAAAAGACTCTCATTGTTCTGCCTCGATCCGCTCAATGAGTACTTTCACTCGATGGCCCAGCTTCGTCTGACACGTCGGATCGCCACATGCCGCGCCTTGCGCCGTCGGCACACCGGCAGCATCAAGGCGACGATGCGCCTCGGTCACTGCCATGTGGAAACTATCGCGTTCGTAGCGGAGCGCCTCGAATTCATCACGCAACGTCGACGCGTCTTCGTAGCCCTTCAGTTCTGGCTCTTTGAACAAGAAGCGGCCTATTTCTGGCATCGCGCGCTGGAGCTGCTCATCGATCGCCTGTGTTGCCGTCCGCATATGAAACAGAAGATCATGGAGCGCCATAAGCCCTGAGCCGTCTAGTTTCTCCAGTTGCGTGTGCTGCGCATCCATTGCGCTCTGCTGGAGTTCGTCGCTCAATTCGCGTATATGGTTCAGCGCAATGGTAATGCGCTGGCGTGCAAGTTTGTCCATTTACTCCCCCTCACTCCGTATCGAAAACTGCATGCTGAGCAATACGAGGATCGTCAGCATGCTGGCAATGCGACCGAACACCGGATCGATGAAACTGCCCACACTGCCGAGTGCCAACAGCAACAGTGCGAATCCAATGCCGAGCTTGATCGTTCGTCGGCTCATCCCTGCTCCCCTTCCACAGCCTCAACCGCGCGTGTCCATCGTTCGTTGGCAAACTCGATCTTCTTCGCCCGCAGCGACGCCCGCGCCTGTTCGCGTGTCCACTTCGCCCGCACCGCACGGCGCAGCAGTTCGTCGACATCAACACGGGTGCGGCTCGACACCACCGGCACATGCCACGCACCGGCGACGATCGGCTGCTCGGCCAGTGTTGGCACTCGGCGCGTATCGAGCAGGTGTACCGCGCCACGCCGCAGGAGGGCGGCGGGGTGTGCGAGACCGCGATAGAGCCGCCGCAGCGCCTCACGCCGTGCGCTATCCACGTCTTCATTGAGGAGCAGCGGGATCTTCTCGGCGAGCGCAATACGCGTGTAGTTGCCGCGCATGCCGCCGTTCAATCCAATGTCTTCGACGTTCGGCGACTGGGTGAGGAGGATGACGCGGATCGCCACCTCCCGCGCGAGACTGCCGAGGCTGCGGGCGAACAAGGCCCAGCGCGGATCACGGTCGCTCCGGCTCAGGCCGGCGCAGTGCTGCACAATATCCGGCACTTCGTCGACAATCACGATCAGTGGTGCAAACGACCGCTCGCCGTCGGCATAGGCCGTGTAGCGCGCCTCCAGCTCGCTGCGAATGCCGTCGAGGGCATCGAGCGCGGCGGCGAAGTTGCGCCCGCCCCCATGCACCGGCAGACCACCCCATGGCTTGCCCTTCGGGTCGATCACCACACCCGATGCGCCGGTGCTGAGTGTCGAGAGTGCGACATGGGCAAGTGTCGTCTTCCCGCTGCCGGTCGATCCGGCGATGAGCAGGTGCGGCGCCTCGTCGAGCCACGGCAGCCACGCACTCTCCGGCACCAGGTCGATCGCCGGCGCATCCTCGCTCACCGTGAGTGCCTTCGGTGCGCTTGGTGCGGCCTCCGCCTTCGGAACACTCAGCGTGCTCAGCGTCGGATGCAGGCGGTAGGGTGCGGCGTTGGTCTCCAGTGCAATCTGTGGCGCTTCGGCCTGCTCCTGCGTGACACCGATCACGGTGATGACATCGGCCAGTGCGCCGTGCCGTGTCCGCACCACACGCCGCTGGGCGAGCTGCACGCGCCCCCACTGCACACCGCCCACCAGCGCCGCCACAATCGCTCCGGTGAGCACCAGCGTCACGGTGAGCAGCAATCCCTCACCCAGCCACCAGTAGCGGCTGAGGAAGTCACGGAGTGCCGTATCGAGCCGCCAGAGCAGCCACGCGACGATGCCCACACAGAGCACCGTCAGGATGAGCCACGCCTGTGGCGGCAGACGCACACCGCCGCGTGGATGCCAGTCGGCGCCCGAAATGGGCGTGAGGGGGTGGCGGCCGGGGGTGGGTGGCGGTGTTTTGTCGGCGCTATCGTGTATCAATACCCCGCTCATGGTGTTGGCTCCTGTTTTCTCCACGACGTACGCGGTGCATCTCCGCGCTTCCGTCGGCACTGCCAGCAGTACGGATCGTCGAGGATATCACGCTCCATCGGTCGCTCTTCGGCGTAGGCCACAGTTCGCTGCATATGGAGATGCTCGCCGGGACACTCCCACTCCCACACAATTTTATCTTTGTGCAGCCTGCCCACATTGCGCGGCGCATCGTCGGCAATGCGGGTCAGTTTGATCTGCTCACGAGTGAACATTGCCGGTTTCCTCCCCCTGTACCAGCGCCGCCGCCAGCGCGATGAGGGCGGCCTGGGGTGTGTCGGCTTCGACTCCGCGCTCTTTTTCGAGATCATGCCGCCATGTGCCGTCGTAATTGTCGTAGGTGTGCTCCCACAATTCGGTCAGCCGCCACACATCAACGAGAACAATCTGATCGTTGATATAATCGGTTCGGTAGTGCGCGAATTGGAGATACGACTCATCCGTTTTCTCCGCAACAACCTCCACCGCATCCCACAGCGCCCGCGCCGCCTCGCCTGCATTGAGCAGGTCGCAGAGGCGCACCGCATCAGCGCCGGTTTCGCAAGCGGCAACGAACACGCCATTGTCGAGAATCGTGTACGGCTCGCGCACGGTATAGCGTGGCTCACTCACTGGTTGCCTCCGCGAGCTGCGCCTGCACATCCGCCGGCACGTCCCAGAGACCCTGCGCACCCCGGCACGGGATCGGGCGCGACAGCGGTCGGATGTTGGCGAGCAGCCACCCGTAGCGCCCAGCGGTATAGTCGCCGAACGCGCGCTCCTGGTCGGTGAGGTCGTGTACCCAGTCGGCGTATTTCGGGCCGCCGCTGCCGGGGCGACTGCCCGCCGTGGGTACGCAGTTGACCAGCTCGCACACCGCCACAATCGCACCGCGCGGGAGCGACGGCGTACCAAGATAGCCATGCTGAAGCAGCACGGATCGGAACGGCTCTCGGCGGCAGAGTTGCAGCAATCCTTCTTTGCCACCCACCGGCGTGAGCCCCTGCGCGGCGTGGATGGCGAGCGGCCCCCGATACGTCGTCGCCCACGATCGTGTTTCGATCTGTTTTTCGAGGAGGGCGATCAGGGTCGCCCACGGCTGGGTGAGGGTGAGTGCTTTCACCGCACACCCCCACGCCGCGCCAGCTCGCCGGTCTGCGGTGGCGCTGGCTCATCAATGATGATGACATCGGGCTCGTCGTCACGCACCGCACGCCGCTCCAGGAGTGGCAGCACGACGAAATGGCAGAGCAGGGCGATGCCGCCTGCAATGAGGAAGAAATCGAGGGCGTCGATATAGGAGGTCATGATGCGTTGCCCTCCGTCGTCACGTACCGCGCTACAAAGTCCGTCAGCGTGTTCGACAGCGGATAGCCCCATTCGCTATTGCCGTGTTCGTCTGCGAGGCACCACGCGCCGTTGGCGGCCTTCGTGAGCGTATACGGCCCGTCCTCGGCTCCGAGCGCTTGCGCTGCCGCTGACAACTGCGCCGCCGCCTCGCCTGCATTGAGCAGGTCGCAGAGTGGATCGGCCTCGTTCGGAAGAATGTCTTCAAGGATGATCTTGTTATGTTGCGTGTCGTAGACATCGCGCCCTGCGAAACTGCCTGAGTTTCGCACAATGTAGCGTGGTTCGTTCGTGGTACTCATGGTGTGGTCGCTCCTATTCTCTGTTATCCTGTAACGAGGCCGGGCGGGGGTCGCTCCAGCGGTGCGCGGTGGTGTCGCGTGCCGCGCCCGGCCATGTATGGGTATCTGTGTTGTTATCTGTGTGGTTATTGTGTGCGACGGGGAATGTGTCAGCACACATGTGAGTGGCGCGCTATGGCGTCCTGATGCGGTTGGAGTGGTGGTGTTCGGTGTGGATCAAACAGAGCCTACGTCTTTTAAACCGACGGTCGTGGGTTCGATCCCCACCCGGCCCACCAACACACTCTGCATTAGGACGCGCTATCCCCCGCGCGTGGTTCCTCCGTCTCATCCTGTTCAGGTGTCACTGTGTGGTTATCTGTGTGCTTACGACTCCGCGACACACGATACTGTTCCACGTCGGCGCCGTCAATGAGGTAGTCACGCCCGTGCTTGCGGGCCGGAAGCGCCCCACGCTGAATGGCCTTTACCACCGAACGCCAGTGAATACCGAGGCGTGCGGCGGCCTCCTTCGTCGTCAGCGCATCCATATCGCCTCGCTCATCCGTTTCGCCTACAGTCTACCACGGGCGACAGCGCCATGTCAAGAGCCGGTCTTCTTCGTGCGCGCCCGCTCTGCCGCTTCCACGCCGTCGCGCAACTTATCCGCCTGCGTGTGGGCGTAGATCCGCATGGTCGTACTGGCGTCGGCATGTCCCGCAAACGCTTGGGCGCTCTTCGCATCGCCGCCACCGGCCACGAAGAACGTAATCGCGGTGTGGCGTAAGTCGTGGAGGCGGATGGCGGGCGACAAGATGATCCGCGCCTGCCGCCCTTCTTCCGCTGCCGCCTTCGCCTCGCGCGCGTTCACTTTATCGAGCAACACCTTGAACGAGCGCACCAGGTTGCGCGGGGCCAACGGCGTGCCCACATCCGAACAGAACACGCGCCCGTCGGCATTCCACTGCGCCAGCGGCGTGGGTTCGCCGGCCTGCTGGGCGCGGTCGGTGGCGCGCTGCTGGGCAACCTGTGCCTCTTCACGCTGATTGGCGCGGTGATTCTCGAGAACGGCAACCAGGTGATCGGTCAACGGCAGGGCGCGGCGTCCGGTGCGCGTTTTGCTCTCGCGTACCACAAGGAGCCGTGCATCCATGTCAATGTCAGCCCAGCGCAGCCCGAGCAACTCCCCACGCCGCAGCCCGAGCCCGAGCGCCAGGTGGTACAACGCCGCATGGCGGTGGGTGGCAGCTTCGGCCAGGAGTGCGGCCTGTTCGTCAATCGTGAGCACGCGCGCGGGGTACTCGGCAACCTGCGGCGCCTGCGTACCAGCGACGGGGCTACGGTCAATCAGCCGCCAGCGCACCGCCGCGTTGAACGCCGCCCGCAACACCGACCGCACATGGTACACGCTGCGCTCGCTGAGGCTGGTCTTGCCGAGTGCCAGCAGCATGCGCTCAATGTGCATCGGTGTCACGGCTTCGAGGGCATAGTCGCCAATGTGCGGCATGGCATACCCTGCATGGCGGCTGTAGTATTCGTGGGTTGACGCCTTGACCTTTTCGGCAGTGACTTCGAGCCATTGCGCCACAAACTGGCGCACCGGCTGCTTGCTCGCGGCAATGTCGATCCCGCGCGCGGTCTGGCGGTTCCATTCGTCTAGCGCGGTTTCGGCATCCGATCGGCTAAGGAAACGACCCGATCGCTCGCGATTGGTCGTGCGCGCGATGTAGCTGCCGTCCGGTTGTTTTTCGATACTGCCGGTGCCTTTGCGTCGCCGCCTGCCTGCCATGTCGTCTCTCCTCGTTCGTAGGCGCGGATGCTCGCCATGGTCACGCGGCGCAACGTGCCGCTGCCACGCGCGGTCAGCACCCCGGCGCGAATCATGCGCCGTACCGTGGCTTCACTGACCGGCTTGTCGCCGCCGATGAGTACCGCCGCGCGCGCAATCGTCACAAACAGTTCTGGTTCGCTCATTCTACACCTACTTCCACAATGCCTGCTGCGTTGTCTCGCCACGCGGCGCGGCTTCCGCCGGGACGCGCGTCCGCCGCGCCACCGTCTTCTTCTTCGTCGCCTTCAGCGCCGCTTTCAGCCGTGCCATACCTGCAAGCGCCGCGCGATATGTCTTCCACCAATCAAGTTCGGCGCGCATCCGCTGCTGCTCGGGGCCGGGTGGTATCCAGATGCCCGCGTCGGGCCGGCTGCCCATGCAGTGCAGGTGGAGATACCCGGCCTCCTCGCGCCAGCGGGGATCGCGCGGCATGCTCAGCACGTCGTCTGGGGGTGTGTGGCGTTGGGTCATGAGGCGGGTTCCTCCGTCGGCAATCGCTGCCACCACTGCACACCGCGCTCTGGTACAGACGAATACCCCCAGTACGACGACTCATCCTCCGTCGGCACGGCGGCAACGAATATGCCGATCTGTGTGTCGTTCTGTGTCGGCTGACAGCGCTGATGGTCGCTTGCGCATCGTGTGCAGTACAAGAAGATAGCCTCAAGAACCACGTGCGACCGACGGTAGAGTCGCACACCCTGCGCGACGCAGACTGTGCACACATAGTCGCGCGGTGTTGTCTGCGTGTCGTAACTGAATGGCATTGCGCTTATTCCTCCTGCGGCTCTTCCTCTTCCAGCCAACCGAGATCATGCGCAGTGCGGTAGAGCAGACACGCAATATCATCTGGGACCGCAAATCGCTCCATGTTGATACGCATTGACTGTGCAAAGTTGCCATCGGCGTGGCGCATCACTGCCGCTTTCCAGTCGGCTAGCATTTCGAGTAGATCAAACAGCGACATATCGCGGATGCCGTTCGGATAGTGCTCCGGGT
>JALHNN010000009.1:10656-17480 GCA_022843505.1 Sulfuritalea sp. | reverse complement strand
ACTACAACGCGGCGATGACTGCGGTGCAGGTTGCCGGTTTCGTCGAACATGGCGCCAAGGTCGAGATCGAGGCGACCGCCGTCATTCCGGATGCCTGAGCTTGGATGAAGAACGCTGGATGCGCATCGTCGAACGCCTGCCCGAGGTCGAGGAGGCCGGCGGGCCGCCGCTCGCCGTGGCCTTCATCGGTGCCGAGGACTATGCCGCCAGGCGTGGACTGGCCTGGCTGTGGTGGCCGGGCAGCCGCGCCACGGGGTCGGTGGCCTTCGACGGTCGCTATCCTGCGGACTGGGGCCTGTTGCTGGTGATGAATGACACGGCCATTGAAAGAGTCGGCGCCGAAGGGACGGCGTGCATGGCCCACCTGGCGCGCCTGCTCGACATCAAGGCCTTCGTCCTGCGGCAACGCGACGAGCTTGATGCCGGCGGAGTGCTGGAGTTCATCGAAGACCTTGAATTGGCGACACCCAAACATTGACGGGCCCGGACGTATGAATGCAATCGTGGAATTCGGCGGCTTCGGGGAACTGGCGGACTGGCAGGCGATGCTCGACCGCCATCGCGAGGTCTTCACCGAGATGGACGACGGTGCCCGTATCGGCATCGTCTCGCGCGAAGCCTCGGGCATCCTTCCGGGCAAGCACCTCGGAGGCGTGCAGCGCGCCACCGAGGTGGACATGCTGGCCTGGCAGGTGCAGGACGGTGGCATGCAGGCGGCGATCGAGCGCTTTGCCGGCATGGCCACGGTGAAGGTCGACCTGCTGCTGGTGGCCGATGCCGAGGCGCTGGCGGCGGCACGCGCCGACCTGGCGGGCGACGGCCTGACGACCATCAAGAAATCGATCCGCCGCGGCAACATCATGTTCTTCGTCTTCAAGAACAAGGCCCAGCTGCAGGACGCCGGTTACGAGGACTTCCTCGAATCGCTGGGCCTTGCCTTCCTCGGAGCCTGCCGGTGATCTTCTTCAATCCCCATGGGGCGCCGGAACTGGCCTGCGACCACTGCGGCTGCCGCTGGGTCGATCGCCTCAAGGGCAGGGCCTGTTGCTACGAATGCGGCGAAGAGATCAGCGACGAAGCCATCGCCGAATTCCAGGCGGCGGCGGCCGAATTCGCCGCCAGTCATTCGCCGCCGGCCGCCGGCTGAGTCCAGTCGCCGTGTCTGCAGCGCCGACTTTCATCCGGCGCTGAGCGATGCGGCAAGCGCCGCGGCGCATGGTCTTGGAGGCGTTGACCCTCGCTGCGGCCTGCTGGCCCGAGCGCAATAAGTTCCCCGATTGTCAATTGGATTTCCTGTTCCCCCGGGATCGATGGCCGATTCTCGGCGCCTCGGCCCGCAAACTCGAGGCTGACTGGCATGAATTACCTGCGTCAGTTCGCTGTCATCGGAAAAAGCAGGAACGCGCTTCGCGATGGGTGAATTCTGTAAAGCCTCGCCCCAAAAACGCAGCGAATGCGTAAGGAAGGTGTAATACGTTCGTTATAAAAACGATGCCTCCGCAATGGAGGAATGGTTGCGATTGAGTTCCAGTCATTGAACCAACTGCCGCCGCACCGGCTGACGCGGACTTCAACTATGGTGCCTCCTTGGGATACTAAAGACAAATGCGATTGAACGTACATCATTGGCCGCTCGCGAGAAAGCTCAACCTGGTACTCCTGGTGATCTCGCTTCTGGTATTTGGCAGCACGACGATTCTGGTGAGCCAGCGAACAGGCCGGGTGCTCGAAGCAAGTAGTCTGGACGATCTGCGGCACACCACGCAGCTCACCAGGGACATGATAGACGCATATAGCGGCAGCCTGGAAGCCGAAGCCGGACGGCTGGCAAGAGTATTTGCAGCGAGTTTCCCTGAAGAATTCACTCTCGATGAAGCTGCGACCGTGCCGATCGGAGAGCGCAAGACTCCGGTACTGCGCAGCGGCAAGCTGATGCTCAACCTCAACTTTGCTGCGGTCGACCGTTTCAACGAGATCACAGGGGGCGTGGCCACGATATTCGCGCGCCAAGGCGAGGATTTTCTGCGCGTCACGACCTCATTGAGGAAGGAGAACGGCGAGCGTGCCGTCGGCACGGCACTGGACCGAGCACATCCCGGCTATGCCAAGGTATTGGCCGGGGAGTCGTTTGTCGGCAAGGCCAGACTATTTGGCCGGGATTACATGACCCATTACGCGCCGATCAAAGATGGCGCCGGCAGGGTGGTCGGGATCGTCTTCATCGGCCTGGACTTTACGGATGGCTTGAACCACCTCAAGGCCAAGATCCGTGCGATCAGACTGGGCACCACCGGATACGTCTATGTGCTTGATGCCAAGCCCGGAGCCGACTTGGGGAAACTGGTGGTGCATCCTGAAAAGGAGGGCGCGGTTCTGCTCGGCGCGAAGGACAGTCAGGGCAAGGAATTCATCCGTGAAATCGTCGAACGGAAATCTGGCGTCATCCGCTATCCATGGAAAAATTCCAGCGATGCGGAGGCGCGCGACAAGGTCGTTGCCTATGAGCATTTTGCAAAATGGGACTGGGTTGTCGCCGGTGGCAGCTATCAAGACGAATTCACGGCGGACAGCCGAGAAGTGGTTGAGCGCCTGGCAATTGGGATTGTGCTGGCGCTGCTGCTCCTGCTGGGCGGTTCCTGGCTATGCATCCGACGCTGGATCACGCTGCCGGTCGGGGAAGCACTCACCTTCACCCGACGTCTCGCTGAAGGAGATCTGACCGCAAAAATCAACGTTACCAGCCGAGACGAGATCGGCCAGATGCTCGCCGCGCAGCAGAACCTGATCGCCAAATTGAACCAGATCATCGGTGAAGTGAAGGTCGCCTCCGACGAACTGTCCAACGCTTCGGGTCAGGTCTCCGCCACCGCCCAATCGCTCTCGCAATCTTCCAGCGAGCAGGCCGCATCGGTCGAGGAGACCTCGGCCTCGATGGAACAGATGGCCGCCAGCATTACCCGGAACACCGAGAACGCCAAGGTCACGGACAACATTGCCACCAAGTCTGCCGGCCAGGCCGCGCAGGGCGGCTCGGCGGTGAGAGAAACCGTCGAAGCCATGAAGTCCATCGCCGGCAAGATCGGCATCATCGACGACATTGCCTACCAGACCAACCTGCTGGCCTTGAACGCCGCCATCGAAGCGGCCCGGGCCGGGGAACACGGCAAGGGCTTCGCCGTGGTTGCCGCCGAAGTCAGGAAGCTCGCCGAGCGCAGCCAGGTCGCCGCGCAGGAGATCGGGGAACTGGCCGGTTCCAGCGTCAAGATGGCCGAGCAGGCGGGCAAGCTGCTCGACGAAATGGTGCCCAGCATCAAGAAGACCTCGGACCTCGTCCAGGAAATCGCTGCCGCCAGCCAGGAGCAGAGCCAGGGCGTCGGCCAGATCAACGGCGCCATGGGGCAGCTCAACAAGGCCACGCAGCAGAACGCCTCGGCCTCGGAAGAGCTTGCCGCCACGGCTGAAGAAATGGGCGGCCAAGCCGCGCAGCTTCAGGAGTTGATGAGGTTCTTCAAGATGGAGCCAGGGGACAGGGCGCCTCGCTAACCAGCGCTGGTGCTGCGGCGGACAAACGCGCTCGCGACAATGCATCCGCCGATGCGGTCACCATTTTCCGCCGGGCTGCCGCTGGGTCGATCGCCTCAAGGGCAGGGCCTGTTGCTACGAATGCGGCGAAGAGATCAGCGACGAAGCCATCGCCGAATTCCAGGCGGCGGCGGCCGAATTCGCCGCCAGTCATTCGCCGCCGGCCGCCGGCTGAGTCCAGTCGCCGTGTCTGCAGCGCCGACTTTCATCCGGCGCTGAGCGATGCGGCAAGCGCCGCGGCGCTTCGGCGGCAAGGTTTCGCGTGAGCCAGACGCGGCGCGCAGAACACCTACCGCCCGGGATTCCGCGCTTCCCCGTGCTTCTCGATTTGGCGCAGGAGCGTCGCCATCAGCTCGCGCGGCTCGAAGGGTTTGGCCAGGAAGTCGTTCATGCCGGCGGCCAGGCAGCGCGCCTTGTCCTCGAGGAAGACGTTTGCGGTCATGGCGATGATGGGAATGTCGGCGTATCCGGGGATGGCGCGAATGACTTTGGTGGCCTCGAGGCCGTCGATATTGGGCATTTGCACGTCCATCAGGATCGCATCGTAGATCTTGTTCAATGCCAAGGACGTGGCCTCGCCGCCGTCCTGCGCCGTATCGATAGCCAGCCCCGTGGGCTCGAGCGCCAGCCTTACGACCTCGAGGTTGATCGGTTCGTCGTCGACCACCAGGATGTGGCAGGCGGCGTAACGATCGCGCAGCGTCGACTCGGCGTCCATCGGCGCGGCAGGGTCCCCGTCGGGCAAGCCGGCGCCTTTTTTCAGCGTCGCAGTAAACCAGAAGCGGCTGCCTTCGCCAAGCCGGCTTTCCGTGCCGGCCGTGCCGCCCATCATTGCGGCCAGGTGCTTGGTGATGGCCAGCCCGAGCCCGGTGCCGCCATATTTGCGGGTGGTGGAATTGTCGGCCTGCTCGAAGGCGGAAAACAGCCGCGCCGCCGCCGCGGGCTCGATGCCGATGCCGGTGTCCTCGACTTCGAATCGGAGCTGCATGGATTCATTCGCTTCCGCGAGCGTGACGACCCGGATGGTGACCGTGCCCTTCTCGGTGAACTTGATGGCGTTGGTGGCGTAGTTGAGCAGGCACTGCTCGATCCGGGTCGGGTCGCCGAGCAGGGGCGGCAGGCCGACGGCCGGCTCGATGCGCAGCGCCAGGCCGGCCTCCTTCGCACGCTCGGCGAGGAATTCCCTGACGTTGTCGAGCAAGGCCTCGACCCGCAGCGGCACTTCCTCGAGGGTCAGTTTTCCCGCTTCGATCTTCGACAGGTCGAGGATGTTGTTGATGATCTCGAGCAGATGCTTGGCCGAAATGTCTATGGTGTCGAGGCGCTTTGCCTGCCTGGGGGTGACGCCGTCGCGGCGCAGCAGGTGGGCCATGCCCATGATGCCGTTCATCGGCGTGCGGATTTCGTGGCTCATGTTGGCGAGGAAGCGGCTTTTCGCGACGTTGGCCGCTTCGGCCGCTTCCTTGGCCAGCGTCAATTCGGCGGTGCGCTCCCTGACCTGCTCCTCGAGGTTGTTGCGGTAGCGCTCGAGTTCGATCGCGGCACGCTTGCGTTCGGTGATGTCGCGCGCGATCTTCGAGGCGCCGACAATCTTTCCGCTGGCATCGTAGATCGGCGAGAAGGTCGCCGCGATGTCGATCAGGCCGCCATCCCTGCGCCGACGCACGGTTTCCAGGTTCTCGATGCGTTCGCCCCCGGCGATTCGACCGAGGATCTCGGCCTCTTCTCCGGCCTGCTCCGGCGGCAGCAGCATGCGCATCGAAACGCCGATCACTTCGTGTCCGGGATACCCGAACAGCCGCTCGGCACCGGGGTTCCAGGTGGTGATGGTGCCATGTATGTCCATGCCGACGATGGCGTCATGGGTGGAATCGATGATCGATTGCGCGCGGCTCAGTTCGTAGTCGCGTCTTTCCAGCGCACGCGACGCGGTGCCGATGCCGGCGATGCCCAGCAGCCAGATCAGGCCATGGGTGATGCCGAGGTCGATGCGCGCCTGGCGAATTTTTTGATAATAGTCCGCCAGCGGCAGGTTCAAGCCGGTCGCGCCGCGCAGGTCGCCGGTCTTGTAGCCGAGGATGGCGTGGCATTTGTCGCAGCCTTCCTCCATGTACATCGCCCGCAAGTGGCGCAGGTAGGGTTGGCCGGCGATCTCGGTGACTTCCCAGACTTCCTTTCGGTCGCCGCGATGGAAGGATTCGATCTGCTGTTTCTCCCAGTCGTCCGGCGCATTGGCCGGATTGAGGTACTTCAGCCCCGTGATGCGCCCCTTGATCCCATAGTCCCGTGCATAGCGGTCCATGATCTGGCGCACGATCGAGGCCGGATTCAACAGCGTCAACTGCTTTCCGTCCGTGGTCTCGACGTCGCGACCCGGTACGTGATTGAGAAAGGGCACGGACTTCTGCTGTTCCGTGAGCGGCACATAGACGCCGCCGTGATCGGTCGCCCAGCGGCGGACGGTGATGTCCTTGTTGAGATTGGCGCGGGCTTCGGCATAGGCCGTGTTCATTTGCTCGCGCTGGTACACGAGCAGAGTCCAGGTGAGCGAAGCGCCGACCACCAGCGTCCATAGCAGCGCCATCCGCCAGGGGACTCGCGAAACGAGGTGATGGGTTGGCTTCGGTGCCATGCGCACAGGGTCAGGATTCAGCAAAGGCGTAGGCGCTTCATGGTTCAAATCGATCTCTGATCGGGCGGCGCAAGGCCGCATGATCGAAGGCTGGTGGCGAATCATACTGCGAAAGCAATAGAAATCCCGTGACGCGAAGCCCCGTTTGGCGCTGCTGTATCGGCCTCATTTCCCATCGAGCCGGGCGTCGGACCACGGCAATGAAAAGGGAGGCTTTCGCCTCCCCCTGTTCTGTGTTCCGAACGGCTTCTTCAGGCCGCCTTTGGCGGCCAATCCACTTGCGGCAGCTTGGCGATCGAGGCCTTGATCGCTTCCTCGGGATACTCGAAGTCCTCCAGCTTGCCGGCGAAATAGTCCTGGTAGGCGGCCATGTCGAAGTGGCCGTGGCCGGAGAGGTTGAAGAACAGCGTCTTGGCCTCGCCACTGGCCTTGCAGCGCAGCGCCTCGTCGATGCAGGCGCGGATGCCGTGGGCGGACTCGGGCGCCGGGATGATGCCCTCGGCGCGGGCGAACATGACGCCGGCCTCGAAGGTGGCGGTCTGGTGCACCGCCACCGCCTCGATCAGCTTCTCGTGGTAGAGCTGCGAGATCAGCGGGCTGTCGCCGTGGT
>JALHNN010000009.1:3271-10646 GCA_022843505.1 Sulfuritalea sp. | reverse complement strand
GTAGCGCAGGCCGCCGGCGTGGATGCCGGGAGGCATGAAGTCGTGGCCCAGGGTGTACATCTTCATCATCGGCGTGAAGCCGGAGGCGTCGCCGAAGTCGTAGGCATACACGCCCTTGGTCAGCGTCGGGCAGGACGCCGGCTCGACGGCGACCATGCGGATTTTCTGCGCGCGCTTGTCGCCCGCCGCGGCATCGCCGAGGAAGGGGAAGGTGGCGCCGGCGAAGTTGCAGCCGCCGCCGCAGGGCGCGAACATCATGTCGGGGTACTCGCCGATCTTCTCGAACTGCTTCTTGGCTTCGAGGCCGATCACGGTCTGGTGCAGCAGCACGTGGTTGAGCACCGAGCCCAGCGCGTACTTGCTGCCGGGGTTGCTCACCACCGCCTCGATCGCCTCGGAAATCGCGATGCCGAGGCTACCCTGGTTGTCCGGATCAGTGGCGAGGATGTCGCGGCCGGTCTTGGTGCGCTCGGACGGGCTGGCGACCACGTCGCCGCCCCAGGTCTGCATCATCAGGCGGCGATAGGGCTTCTGGTTGTAGCTGACCTTGACCATGTAGATCTCGACCGGCAGGCCGAAGCACTGGCCGGCGAAGGACAGCGAGGAACCCCACTGGCCGGCGCCGGTTTCGGTGATCAGGCGCTTGGTGCCGGCGATCTTGTTCAGGTAGGCCTGAGCCACGGCCGAGTTCGGCTTGTGCGAACCGGCGGGCGAGACGCCTTCGTACTTGTAGTAGATCTTGGCCGGGGTGCCCAGCACCTGCTCCAGGCGCTCGGCGCGGCACAGCGGGCTGGGGCGCCACAGGGCGTAGATCTTGCGGACTTCCTCGGGGATCGCGATCCAGCGCTCGGCGGACATCTCCTGCTCCAGCACCGGGCCGGGGAAGATCGCAAGCATCTGCTCCGGGCTGACCGGATTGCCGTCGCCGCCCAGGGGCGGCAGCGGCGGGGTGTTCAGGTCGGCGGCGATGTTGTACCAGTGGGTCGGGATTTCGCTTTCATCAAGTACGACGCGGGTTCTGCTCATGCGTGTCACCTCCATGTTTATTATGGTCAGGGCGATCGGCCCCTATGGACTAGGGGCCGTGCTGCGATCCTCGATCAGGGATGGGTCGTCGGCGGCGATGCTAGGCGTTAGCTGCCGGCGGTCGGCAAGTCCAATTCCGGATACGGTACACTGTATGCAAACAAACAAGTTCATGTCAATCCCCGCGGGATGGTTTTTATGAGTTCTCCCGCGTGTGAGAATCCGCCGTGCGGGGCGCGGCGCACCGCAGGCCGGGGAACGGGATTTTGACACGGCAACGATCAGGAGCGACGACTTGCAAGCCTTCACTGATTCGCCCATCGATACCCTGCGCCAGTGGCGCGCAGAAGGCCGCCCCGCGGCGCTGGCGACCGTGGTCAGCACCTGGGGTTCGTCGCCGCGGCCGGAGGGCAGCCACCTGGCGATCGATGCCGGGGGGCAATTCGTCGGCTCGGTATCGGGCGGTTGCATCGAGGGCGCGGTAATCGAGGCAGCGCAGGAGGTGATGCGTTCCGGCGCGCCGCGCCTGCTCGAGTTCGGCGTCAGCGACGAGCAGGCCTGGCAGGTCGGCCTGGCCTGCGGCGGGCGCGTGCGGGTCTTCGTGGAGCCGGTGGAATGAAGGCGGTGACCCTGGCGCGCATCACCGAGGCGCTGGCGACCCGCCAGGCGCTGGTGGTCGTCACGCGCCTGGCCGACGGTGCGCAGTGCATCATCGATGCCGCAGGTTGCAGCGGCGAACTGGATCTGGCGCCCGAACAGGCTGCGGAGGCGGCGTCCCTGTTGCTATCGGGGCGCTGCGGCGCGCTCGATTCTCTGCCCGGGAGTTTTGCGCGCGCCTATGTACCTTCGCCGCGCCTGCTGATCGTCGGCGCCGTGCATATCGCCCAGGCCCTGGCGGACATGGCGGCGACGGCCGGTTTCGAAGTCACGGTGATCGATCCGCGCGGCGCCTTTGCCTCGCCCGAGCGCTTTCCCGGCGTGACGCTGTGCGACGAGTGGCCGGACGAGGCGCTGGCCCGGCTCGGGCTCGACGCCGCCACGGCGCTGGTGGCGCTCTCGCACGATCCCAAACTCGACGATCCGGCGCTGGAACTGGCGCTGCCGAGCAAACTCTTCTACATCGGCGCGCTGGGCAGCCGGCGCACCCACGAAAAGCGCGTACAGCGGCTGACGGAGGCCGGGCTGGGCGAGTACATCGGCCGCATCCATTCGCCGATCGGCCTCGACCTCGGCGGGCGGGCGCCGGCGGAAATCGCCGTGGCTATCCTGGCCGAGATCATCCGCGTCCGCTACCGGGGCGCCGCCGCGTGATCTTCGGCGAGTTCCCCGTCGCCGATGCCGAAGGACTGTTGCTGGCCCACAGCCTGCGCATCGCCGAGGGATCGCTGAAGAAAGGCCGCCGTGTCACCCGCGCCGACATCCAGGCCCTGCAGGCCGCGGGTTACCGCAGCGTGCATGGGGCACGCCTCGATGCCGGCGACCTGGCCGAAGATGCCGCCGCCGCCGCCGTCGCGGCCGCGCTGCAGGGCGAGGGAATCGTCGCCCGCCGTGCCTACACCGGTCGCTGCAACCTGCACGCGACGCGGCGCGGCCTCGTCACCGTCGATGCGGGGATCATCGACCGCATCAATGCCATCGACGAGGCCGTCACCGTCGCCACCCTGGCGCCGCTCTCGGCGGTGCGTGCCGGCGCCGTGGTAGCCACGGTGAAGATCATTCCGCTGGCGGTGTCCGGCGAGGTCATCGGCCGGTGCATCGGCGCGGTGGGGCAGGGCGCCGCGTTCGGCCTGCATCCCTTCGCCGAGAAGCGCGCCGCCCTGATCGTCACCGAGCAGCCGGGCGACCCGGAAAGGAACTACGCCACCGCGGTGACCAGCAGCCGCCGCCGCGTCGAGGGGCTCGGCAGCCATCTCGGCCTGGTGCAGCGCTGCGCCCACCGCCGCGAAGACGTGGCGCGCGCGCTGCGCGAAAGCCTGGCCGCCGGCTGCGACCTGGTCATGATCTCCGGCGCCACCGTGCCCAAGGACAGGGCCGACACCATACCCGCGGCGATCGTCGCCGCCGGCGGCGAGATCATCCATTTCGGCATGCCGGTGGAGCCGGGCAACATGCTGCTGCTGGGCCGCATCGGCGACGTGCCGGTGCTGATCCTGCCGGGCTGTGCCCGCTCGCGGCGCACAAACGGACTGGACTGGGTGCTGCAACGCCTGCTCGCCGGCCTGGCCATGGGCAGCGCCGAGATCAAGGGCATGGGGGTCGGCGGCCTGATCCGCAGTGCGCCCGAAGCCGAAGAGGATACGGAGGCGGTGGAACCTGCGCCGCCGCGCGTCGCCGCGGGGCGCCGCGTCGCCGCGCTGGTGCTGGTGGCGGGCAGCAGTCGGCGCATGGCTGGCAGCAACAAACTGCTGCAGCCGGTGGCCGGCGTGCCCATGGTGCGCCGGGCGGCGAACGCGGCGCTGGCTTCGCGCGCCATTGCCGTGGTCGCCGTCACCGGTTTTGCCGCCGAGGAGGTGAAGGCGGCCCTGGTCGGGCTGGACATCGAATTCGCACACAACCCGGAACATGAAAGCGGCATGGCCTCGTCCTTGCGCGCCGGCCTGCGGGCGCTGCCGGCCGACACCGACGCGGTGGTGGTGGTGCTGGGCGACATGCCCATGGTCAGCGCGGCGCACATCGACCGCCTGATTGCCGCCTTCGATCCGCAGCGCGGCAACATCGTGGTGCCGATGAAGGACGGCCGGCGCGGCAATCCCATCCTCTGGCCGCGCGGCTTTTTCGACGAGATGCAGCAGGTGCAGGGCGACGTCGGCGCGCGCGGGCTGTTGCAGCGCCATGCCGAGCGCGTCGACACGGTGCCCTGCGACGACGATGCCATCTTCGCCGACGTCGATACGCCGGAGGCCCTGCGGGAAATGGAAGCGCGATGAGTGAAACAGACCTTCTGCGCGCCGAATTTCCGCTGCTGGCGGCCAATCCCGGCCTGCATTACCTCGACAGCGCGGCAACGGCGCAGATCCACCGCTGCGCGCTCGACGCCGTGGTACGCCACGAAACGGGTTGCCGCGCCAACGTGCTGCGCGGCAGCCACCGCCTGGCCGAAGCGGCGGACCGGGCCTACGATGCGGCGCGGACGAGCGTGGCGCGCTTCCTCAACGTGGCCTCGGCGGACGAGGTCGTCTTCTGCTCCGGCGCCACGGCGGCGCTCAACCTCGTCGCCCATGCCTTCGGTGCCACGCTGCGGCCGGGCGATCGCGTGCTGGTCTCGCAGGCCGAGCACCACAGCAATTTCGTGCCCTGGCAGATGCTGCGCGAACGGGCTGGCATCGCGCTGGACCTGCTGCCGGTCACGGCCTCGGGCGAACTTGACCTGGCGGCCCTGCCGCGACTGCTGTCGCCGCGCACGCGGCTGGTGGCCGTGACGCAGTGTTCGAACGTCAGCGGGGCCTGGACCGACGTGGCGGCGGTGGTCGAGGAAGCGCACAAGGTCGGCGCCCGCGTGCTGCTCGACGGCGCGCAGGCCGTGCAGCACGGACCGCAGGACCTGCGGGCGCTGGGCATCGATTTTTACGCGTTTTCCGGCCACAAGGCCTTCGGACCCAACGGCATCGGCGTGCTCTGGGCGCGCGGCGACCTGCTCGCCGGGCTGCCGCCCTTCCTCGGTGGCGGCGGCATGATCGATGAGGTAGCGATCGAGGCCTCGTCGTGGGCCGAGCCGCCGCGGCGCTTTGAGGCCGGCACGCCGCCGATCGCCCAGGCCGTGGGGCTGGCCGCGGCGCTGGAATGGATGGGCGGCCTCGACTGGCCGCGCCTGCGCGAACGCGAAGAGCGCCTGTGCGCCGATCTGATCGACGGCCTGCTGGCCGTTCCCGGCCTGCGCCTGCTGGGGCCGCCGGCCTCGGCGCGGCGCGCGCCCATCGTCTCCTTCGACATCGCCGGCCTGCATCCGCACGACGTCTGCCAGGTGCTCGACCACCACGGGCTGGCGCTGCGCGGCGGCCACCACTGCGCCCAGCCCCTGTTGGCCGCGTTCGGCGTCGACGCCTGCAGCCGCGCCAGCCTGGCGCTCTACAACGACGAGGCCGACGTCGCGGCCCTGGTCGAGGGCGTGGCGGCAGCGGTGAGGACGCTGGCGTGAGCGAGGGCCTCGATCTCTACCAGGAGTCGATCAAGCAGATGGCTGCTGCCGCGCACGGTCACGGGCAATTGGCATCGCCCGATGGAGAAGCGAAACTCAACAACCCCCTGTGCGGCGATCGGGTGCATATGCAGGTGGCACTGCAAGGCGGGCGCATCGCCGCCCTGGCCCACCAGACCCGGGGCTGCCTGTTGTGCCGGGCCGCGGCCTCGCTGTTGGGCGCGCGCGCCGCCGGGCTGGATGCCGCCGCCATCGACGCTGCGACGAACGCGCTTGAAGCGCTGTTGCAGGAGCAGGCGGCCGCGCCGCCGGAGTGGCCGGAACTGGCCATGTTCCGGCCGGCCCATGCCCACCCCAGCCGCCACAAGTGCGCGCTGTTGCCGTTTCGCGCCCTGCAGGCGGCAGTGCGCAAAACCGTCGCGACGCAGACGACTAATTCACCCGGAAGGACCGGTCATGTCCGCAGCTGACGAGCGCAAGCTCATCCACACCCGCACCATCACCTGCCGGGCCTTTCGCCTGGCCGATGGCGGGCTTGAAGTCGAAGCCACGGTCACCGACCTCAAGGGCCAGGACGTGCCCTTCCGTTCGCGGCCGCCGGTGCGCGAGGGGGAGTACATGCACAACATGACGCTGTCGCTGGTGATGGACGGCGAAGACTGCATCCGCGACGTGCGCGCCAAGACCGGCATCGCGCCCTGGCCGATGTGCGGCGGCGTCGACGAGGCCTATCGCAAGCTGATCGGGCTGCGCATCGGCGGCGGCTTCTCTCAGGCGGTCAAGGAGCGCCTGGGCGGCATCGAGGGCTGCACCCACCTGACCGAGCTGGTGACCCAGGCGGCCAATACCTACATGCAGGCCTCGTGGCCCGACCGCATCGCGGCGCAGCTGGCGATCGAGCCCGATCCGCGCAACTGGTCGGCGCGCAATACGCCGCGTTTCATCAACGGTTGCCACGCCTGGCGCCAGGACGGCTCGACCATCGTCCAGGAGTATCCGGAACTGGCGCCGCCCAAGGAGTAAGGCGGGGGCGGGCGAAAGTCGGCGCCGGCGCCACGGCGATCAGGCCTTTCTGACCCAGGCGGCGATCTCGTCCTTGCTCGGCATGCGGCCGAAGACCATGACCTCTTCGTCGATCACCAGGGCCGGCGTGCTCATTACCGGGTAGGCCATGATCGCGGGCATGTCGCGCACGTGCTCGAACTGCGCATCGACGCCCAGTTCGGTGACGACCTCGCGGGTGAGTTGTTCCAGGCGCTGGCACTTGGCGCAGCCGGTGCCGAGGATCTTGATCAGCATGTCTGTCTCCTTTCGATGAGGTGCAGGGCCAGCAGCAGGCAGCCGATGCCGCCGCCGACGCCGAGCAGCAATGTGATGAAGGGGGTGCCATCGATCCAGGCACCGTAGCTGAGCCCGGCGAGGGTCGAGAACAGCGCCACCAGGCCGACGTAAGTCCAGGCCTTGAGCTTGCCGATGATCGCCGAGGTGATCAGGATGCTTTGCAGCGAGAGTTCCGGATCGGCCATCAGGTAGGCGATCAGCGGCCCGGGGTGCATGCCGAGCGAGAGGAACATCTTGGCGATCGGCACTTCGACCAGGGTCGGGAAATACATGAAGATGCCGAACACCACGCCCGCCAGGTTGGCCAGCAGCGTGTTGCTGCCGGCGATGGCCTGTATCCACTCCGGCTGGATGAAGCTGCGCACCACGCCGACGAGGAAAACGCCGACCACCAGCAGCGGAAAGATCATGGCGACGAAGCGCCAGGTCTCCCACAGCCATTGCTGCATGTCCCAGGCATCGAAGCGTCGCGCCAGCGGAATCAGCGCCAGGCAGAGCCCGGCAACGGCCAGTGTCCGGCCTGTCACAGTGACGGCGAGCCCCGTTGCCGTGGCGCGGATGCCGAGGGCGGCGAAGGCCAGTGTCATCCCCGTCAAGGCCAGCGCCAGCCAGGTCAGGCGGGTGAAGCCGGCGTCGACCCGGCCGAGTCCGCGCCAGGCGCTGGCGCCGATGGCGAGCAGCAGCCCGATCAACGCCAGCCCCTGCACGCTGAGGCCTTCCTCGCCCTTGATCTCGTTGACCGGGACCCAGCGGTTGAGCAGTTCCTGGAATGTCGCGATGCCTTCCCAGCGCAGCGCGCCGCTGTACAGGGGAAGGCTGAGCCAGTCGATCTTCAGGGTGCCGGCGATCAGCAGGGCGACCAGCACGGCGATG
>JALHNN010000009.1:0-3261 GCA_022843505.1 Sulfuritalea sp. | reverse complement strand
CGGCGATGAACTGCAGGCTGCGCCGCGGAATGCCGTCGCCGCCGGCAAAAGCCCCGATGGCATCGGTGCGCGCGCTGTCCTCGCGGTGGAAGATCAGCGCCATCAGCAGGCCGATGCCGATGCCGAAGCACAGGGCCAGGACGATGCGCGCGATGGCGAAATCGGCGCCCAGCGCGACGCCGGTGTAGGACAGGGCCAGGATGTTGGCGGCGGGGGCAAAAAAGAGGAAGGTGATGGCCGGTCCCAGGCCCGCACCCTTGCCGTAGATGCCGGCGAACAGCGGCTGCACGGTGCAGGAGCAGACCGCGAGCAGGCTGCCGGCGCCGGCGGCGGCGGGATAGGACACCCACTTCGAGGCACCCGGACCGAGGAAGCGGATGATGGACTGCTGCGGCACCAGCGCCGAGAGGGCGCCGGCGATGAAGAAGGCCGGCACCAGACAAAGCAGCACATGCGCCGCGAGGTAGGAGGCGAGGCTGGCGGCGCCGCCCTGCAGCGCGGCAAGCAGCAGATCCATGGCCGTCCCTAGGTCTTGGCCTCGTACCAGCCCTTGCTGGCGTTGACCACTTTCACCACCAGCAGCATGACGGGGACCTCGATCAGCACGCCGACCACGGTGGCCAGCGCGGCGCCGGATTCGAAACCGAACAGGCTGATCGCGGCGGCGACGGCGAGCTCGAAGAAATTGCTGGCGCCGATCAGCGCCGAGGGGCAGGCGACGTTGTGCTTCTCGCCGACCACGCGGTTGAGCCAGTAGGCCAGGGCCGAGTTGAAGAACACCTGGATCAGGATGGGCACGGCGAGCAGCGCGATGATCAGCGGCTGCTCGATGATGGCGCGGCCCTGAAAGGCGAACAGCAGCACCAGCGTGGCGAGCAGGGCGCTGATCGACCAGGGGCCGATCCTCGCCATGACGGTATCGAAATGCGCCTGTCCTTTTGCCAGCAGCGTCTTGCGCCACAGTTGCGCCAGCGCCAGCGGGATGACGATGTAGAGCACCACCGAGGTCACCAGCGTGTCCCAGGGCACGGTGATCGCCGAGATGCCCAGCAGCAGGCCGACGATGGGGGCGAAGGCGAAGATCATGATCGTGTCGTTCACCGCCACCTGCGACAGGGTGAACAGCGGGTCGCCGTTGGACAGCCGGCTCCAGACGAAGACCATGGCGGTGCAGGGCGCGGCGGCGAGCAGGATCAGGCCGGCGATGTAGCTGTCGAGCTGGTCGGCCGGCAGGTAGGGCGCGAACAGGTGGCGGATGAAGATCCAGCCCAGCAGCGCCATCGAGAAGGGCTTCACCAGCCAGTTCACGAAAAGGGTGACGCCGATGCCGCGCACGTGCTGGCGGACTTCATGCAGGGCGCCGAAGTCGACCTTGACCAGCATCGGGATGATCATCACCCAGATCAGCAGCCCGACGGGAATATTCACCCGCGCCACTTCCATGCGGCCGAGGGCCTGGACGGGCGCCGGCAGCAGCTGCCCGAGGGCGATGCCGCCAACGATGCAGAGGAAGACCCAGAGCGTGAGCCAGCGCTCGAACAGCGACATGGGGGCGCCGGTAGCCTGTTTGGCGGTGACTTCGCATTGCGCGCTCATGGCGCCATCTCCTGGTGGATCCGCCGTGCCGCCAGCGCCGACTCTTCGCGGCTCATGGATTCCAGCGGGAGCGCGAGGAAGGCCTCGATGCGCCGACGCAGCGACTGGTAGGCCGTTTCGAAGGCGGCGCGGCGCGCCTCCAGCGGCTCGACATGGGCCGGGTCGGGCAGCGCCCAGTGCGCGGTGCTCGGGTGGCCTGGCCAGACCGGACAGGCCTCGTTCGCCGCATTGGCGCAGACGGTGAAGATGAAATCGAACTCCGGCGCGCCGGGAGCGGCGCCCTGCCCAAACTCATCCCAGCTCTTGCTGCGCGCACCTGCGCAGGGAATGCCGTGGCGGGCAAGGGTTTCCAGCGCCACGGGGTTGACCGTGCCGCCGGGCCGGCTGCCCGCCGACCAGGCGCGGACGCGTCCGCCGCCGAGGTGATTGAACAGCATCTCGCCGAGGATGCTGCGCGCCGAGTTGCCGGTGCAGAGGACGAGGACATTGAATTGCATGGTGTCTCCTCAGGCGGCCCGGGCGCGCCGCTTCGCCGTGGTGGCGACGGCGGCGGTCTTCGGCAGGCACTGGCCGCCCTGGCAGCAGTTGTCGGTGAGGTAGGCGATCAGGTCGTCCATGGCCGCGAAGTTGGCGGAATAGAAAATGAACCGACCGTCCTGCCGCGGCGCGACCATGCCGGCGCGCGCCAGGTGGGCGACGTGGAAGGAAAGCGTGTTCGGCGCGATGTCGAGGGTCTCGGCGATCGCTCCGGCATTCATGCCGTCCGGCCCGGCCTGGACCAGCAGGCGGAAGATCCGCAGCCGGGTCTCCTGCGCCAATGAGGAAAGTCTGTCGACCGCTTGCCTGGCTTTCATTTCAACACTTCCACGAATATCGAAACATGCTTGAAGTTTATGCCGCGATGGCGATTCCGGCAAGCATCCGTGTCGGGTGCGATGCGCGCGGCGCGCCCATGGATCGGCGGGGCGGGGCCCCCGCCTGGTCCGGTCGCAGCCCCGCCGCGGTCAACCAGAAGGGCGTGGCTGCGTTATATTGCTTGCCGGCCTGACGGACGCCGGGCCGGCCGGGGCTACAAGGCCGGCCGCCGCCTCGGCACGGGCATGCCGCGATGAACTCCCGCCGGGGAATTGTCGGCTGGGGGGCAGTTCAAGCTGTCCACAATGTGAAACAATACGCCGTCAGGAAGGCGGCACCGGGAATTTTCGGCCAGTCGAGGCCTTTTCAACCTTACCTATCGGAGTTCGAACATGAAAACCAGATCCTCCCTTTTGCTTGCGGGCCCCCTTTTGGCAGCCCTGATTGCCCATGTTCCGGCGCACGCCGCCGTTGATGAAGCCGCCGCCCAGGCCCTGGCCAAGAAGGAGGACTGCACCAAGTGCCACGCCCTGGACAAGACCAAGAAAGGCCCCAGCTACAAGAAGATCGCCGCCAAGTACAAGGAAAAGAAGCTGACCGAGAAGGACGCGATCAAGCAGATGCAGGAGGGAAAGAAAGTCAAGCTCGAAGACGGCACCGAGGAAGACCACAAGATCATCGAGACCAAGGACCCGAAGGCGCTGAGCAATCTCGCGCAGTGGATCCTGTCGCGCTGACCCGGCATCACCTGACGGGGCCTGCAGCGCAGGCCCCGTTTGCTTTCGGGCAGCCGGCGCTTGCCTGAGATTT
>JALHNN010000008.1 GCA_022843505.1 Sulfuritalea sp. | reverse complement strand
GGGAGATTGCGCCGTGCTCCAAGTGATGAACTCTGCAGGGTCAAATGTTTCGTCGAGCGTAGCGAGTGACTTGACTTGCGATGGCTCTATGGGGATGGGGTGTGGTTTCTTTCCGCCATCTGGAAAGTAGTCCCATACGTGGAAGCGATCAATCCCGTCCCTAAATTTCTTGCTCGGTCCGTAGTCCATCGGTGCACAAATTCTGGTGATTGGGCCACCGTCTTCCTTGGAATTGAACGTGACACGCACTTTGCATTTTGCGTGGATCGCTGCGATGAACTGGTTTTTCATAGCTAACCTCCGTGGCGACGAGAAGAAACATAGAAGGTAATAGGCGGCCCCATTGGTCCGCCTATCCAAACCTATGCGAATGCAAAATACCTCATAACACAATGCATCAATGTTGGTTTTGTGCCGTCTTCCTAGGTGACTAATTTGCGAAAATGGGGAGACAGGCGTGCCAGTATAAATCCATTTTGCATTCAACACTGTGGATTGGCGGTTGCCCAGCGGACTATTCGGCCTCCAGAAAAGCCCGTGGTACCAGTCTTTCCAGCCAATTGCCGTTTTGCGATCGTTCTGATCAGAGACCGCTCCTTGTTGGTAGCGGAAGTTGCCTATTCACCGAATGAGCGTCTGCTCAAACCGATGACCAGAAACGGCCATTGCGGCCGGGGCATTTAAGTCAATGAGCGGCGGAACCTCGCCAACTTGCCTACGCTGGCTGTGGGTTTAGTTTGCATGACACGCAATGGCGTAGCGAAACTTCCTGAGAAGTTGCAAGCCAGGTACTCTCATTCCCCGGACCGCGTATAAAGTGTGGCTAGGAGGGCGACATCTTGATAGACGAACTACTGACCGCGCTGCGATATAAGAGTGAGGGCACCGACATCGACTTTAAGTCCGCGCAGTACCGCTTCATTGGCGGCAACGAGGATGACAAGGCCGAAATGCTAAAGGATATCCTCGCCATGGCGAATGCTTGGCGTAATGGCCCAGGCTACATTCTTCTTGGGTTCAAAGACCGACGGCCACATCCAGCAGAAGTGGTAGGTACCCGGAACTGGAAGCCGTTGCCTTCGCCCTGGCGGCGGGGGCGCTGTCCGCGCCGGTGGAATCCGAACTGGGCTACCACCTGATCCACTGCGAGGCCATCAACCCCGCGCGCCAGTCGCGGCTCGACGAGGTGCGCGCGACCATCCGCGAACACCTGGAACAGCAGCGCCGCGGCATCTGCCAGAAGTCCTGGATCAATTCCTTGCGGGGACGCAGCGCGGCGAAGGTCTGAGCCAGCGCCGGGGACGGGGCCGGCATCCAGCGCCTTGAGACCCTGAAGCCATCACAGTCGCTCCGGCACGGTGCGGCGCGGCCATGCTAGAGTGGATTGGCGAGCAACCGCTACCTGGAGTTGGCATGGAACTCACCGATCCCACCCTGTTGGCGCTGAACAGCTACACCAAGGCCCTGTCGGCCGCCCTTGGCTACCGCGATGTGTCCACCCGCCTGCATTCCGAACGGGTGACCGGGCTCGCGCGCGCGATCGGGGTGAGCATGGGCCTGTCCGCACACGAACTGGGCATGCTCAATGTCGCCGCATCCTTCCACGATGTCGGCAAGATCGGCATTCCCGATGCCATCCTGCTCAAGCCGGCGGCCCACACCGAGGCGGAACGACTCGAAATGCGGCGGCACACCGAGATCGGCGAGAAAATCATTGCCGCGATGGAAATCGAGGGCGCACGGCAGGCTTCCTTGAGCGTCCGCGCCCACCACGAGAACTTCGATGGCAGCGGCTACCCCGATCAGCTGGCCGGCGAGGAGATCCCGCTGCTTGCCAGGATCATCAGCATTGCCGACAGCTATGACGCGATGGCCGAAACCCGCGTGCACCACCGCGCCCGGTCGCACGGCGAGGTGATGACCATCCTCGAGCAGGAGACGGGGCGCAAGCACGACCCGGCGCTGATGCGCCACTTCCGGGTGCTGATCGAAGCCAGCGAATTGAAAGCGGGCGGGCACTAGGCTCGCAAGCCGCGACTGGAGATCCTGCTCCGCCGCCTATTCGTCTTCGTCCCCACCCACCCCGTCGCGGCGCGGCACGGTCTGCGGGTCGCAGGTGATGGGGCGGTAGATCTCGACGCGGTCGCCGGCGCGCAGCGGTGCGTCGAGCTTGACCAGTTTGCCGAAGATGCCGACCTTCTGCGCTGACAGGTCGATGGTGGGGAAGGATTTGAGGATGCCCGAGCGCTCGATCGCCTCCTCCACCGTCGAGCTGTCCGGCACCTCGATGCTGAGCCAGATCTGCTGGCCGGCTTCGGAATAGGCGACACCGATCTGCATGAACGATCCTCAGGGAAAAGTCGGCGCTGGCGATACGGCGCCGGCGCTGCCCGGCGTGGCGCTGCGGCGCAGTTCGCGCGCGCGCTTGGCGGCCAGCAGCAGGCCAAGGACGAGGAAGCCGCCGGGCGGCAGGATCATCAGCAGCATGCCGCCGTAGCCCGGTGCGACCGTGGTTTCGAGGAAGGCGAAAGAGGGGCCGAGCAACAGGGTGGCCTGGGCGAACAGGGTGCCGCCGCCGAACAGTTCCCGCACCAGCCCGATCACGGTCAGCGCGAAGGTGAAGCCCAGCCCCATGGCCAGGCCGTCGACCGCCGAGGCGAGGATGCTGTTCTTCGAGGCGAAGGCCTCGGCGCGGCCGAGGATGGCGCAATTCACCACGATCAGCGCGATGAACAGGCCGAGCACCTTGTACAGGTCGTGCAGCCAGGCGTTGAGCGCCATGTCGACCAGGGTCACCAGCGTGGCGATCAGCACGACGAAAATCGGGATCCGCACCTGCGGGCTGACCAGGTGGCGGATGGCGGCCACCAGTGCGTTGGACACCACCAGCACGGCGGTGGTCGCCAGCCCCATGCCGAGACCGTTGGTGCCGCTGGTGGTGACCGCCATCGCCGGGCACAGCGCCAGCATCTGGGTGAAGACGACGTTCTGGTCCCACAGGCCGTTGCCGACAATGCTGCGCATGTTCATCCGGATTTCCCTTCAAGAATTTCGCGGCGATGGGCGGCGAAGAAGTCGAGCCCGCCCTTGACCGCCTTGACCACGGCGCGCGGCGTGATGGTGGCGCCGGCAAACTGGTCAAAGACGCCGCCGTCCTTTTTGACCGCCCATTTATCCACCGGCAGGTTGTCCAGCGACTTGCCGTCGAAGGCCAGGATCCACTTCGCCTTGGCCAGTTCGATCTTGTCGCCCAGCCCCGGCGTTTCGGTGTGCTTGACGACGCGCACGCCGAGCGTGCGGCCCTCGGCGTCGACCCCCATCAGCACCACGATGTCACCGGAATAGCCGCGCGCCGAATTGCGGAACACGGCACCCGCTACGCTGCCGTTCTTCTTCGCCAGATAGACAAGTTTCTTCGCACCGTTGGCGTCGGTCAGTTCCACGGTGTCCTTGAGAAGGTCGTTGTCGGCGAAGCCCGCCGGCAGCACCTGCGCCAGCGAAGCCTGCAGGTCGCGCGCCTCGGCCTCGGCGATCGGGCCCTGGGTCAGGGCGTTGGCGAACACCAGCGCGGCACTCGCGACCAGCGCCACCATGCCGACCGACATGCCCTGCCACTGCAGCGTTGTGCGTGCATTTGCGAGATCGATGGTCATTGGACGGCCCTCCCCCCAGCCCCCTGCCCAAGGCAGGGGGTGACGGCAGTTCGCCGCTGCGCAGCTCCATGGCTTGGCTGCGCCCCCCTTGGGGCGGCCCGGCGGGAGGCGCTCACGACTCGATCTCCAGCGCGCGCTCCTTGCGGTCGCGGCCGTAGATGCGCGGCTTGACGTAGCGGTCGATCACCGGCGTCAGCGCGTTCATCAGAAGCACGGCGAAGGCGACGCCCTCGGGATAGCCGCCCCAGGTTCGGATCACCCAGGTCAGCAGGCCGCAGCCGAGGCCGAACAGCAGTTGCCCGGCTTTGGTGTTGGGCGAGGTGACGTAATCCGTGGCGATGAAGAAGGCGCCCAGCATTGTGGCGCCGCTCAACAGATGCGTCGCGACATCGAGGTGGCGTGCCGGGTCGATGCCGTGGCAGATGGCTGCCGGCACGGCGATGCCGGCCAGCATCGCCAGCGGGATATGCCAGGTGATGATGCGCAGCGCGATCAGCGCCAGTCCGCCGCCGGCAAGCAGAAGGCTCGCGGTTTCGCCCAGGCTGCCGGCGCGGATGCCGCTCCAGCCGACCGTCGGCGCGCCGCTAACGGCCAGCGACTGCAGCAGGTCGATGCCGCGCGATAGTTCGGTCTTGGCGTGGTGGCCAGGCCCATGCCCAGCGCACTGTCCATGTTCTTGGATACGCCCATGAAGGGGCAGAGCCCGAGGAACTTGATCAGCACCACGTTGTTCACGAGGGCGGTGGATATCAGCAGGAGCAGGTATACGGCGGCGCACGGCACCATCCGCTTTTCGCTCTCTCGCTACAACACCGAGCAGGAAGTGGATCGCGTGATCGCGGCGGTTCCGCCGATCATCGCGCAATTGAGAAAGCTTTCGCCCTACTGGAGTGGCAGCGGCCCGGTGGCGAGCCCGGAGCAGGCGTTCCAGCCGGAATATTCCTAGGGCAGCTTGTCGCAGTGAGGCCGGGGGCCGGAAGGCTTTGCTGGCTGGATCCTTTGCCTGGCGCGGTTTGCTGCAGGGTAAGTGCTTCTATTTTTTGTCCGTTGGGGGAAGACCACCACCCTTGACTACCGCTCCATGCGGCGTGTAGCTCAGTTGCCCAAGGTCGTAGCCCTGCTTGACGGCAGCCTTCAATGCCTCCTCGAGCAGGGCTTTTGGCAGTTCCGCGGTGCGCGAGAGTATCCACAGGTACTTGCGATCGGGATTGCCGACCACCGCCCAGCGATAGTCGGGATCGAGGCCGATCACCCAGTAGTCGGAACGGAAGGGCCAGAAGAAGGAGACCTTTAATCTCGCATTGTTGCCCGGCTCCGCCGCCCAGGCGTTGCCCTGCGCCTGGCTGAAGCCGCTTTCGGTACGGCAGCGGTTGGTCACCGTGACTTCTCCGTCCGGCTTCAGCGCGTATTCGGCGGTGGTGTCGCCGATGCACTGGCGCTGGAAGTACATAGGAAAGCTGGCGATCTCGTACCAGCGTCCGGCATAGCGTTCGAGGTCCACCGACGCAACGCTGGCGACCGGCGGGGCGGCGCTGGCCGAGCCCGGCAGCAGGGGCAGGAAGGCGGCAAGCATTAGCGTACGGATTGGGTTCTTCATCGACGGGACTATAGCGCGTCGAATCGCATCGCACATGCGGCCTCACCTCGCTAAAATGGCCGGGTCCCCATCCGGGGCGGGAAGACAGGAACGTGGGCGCCAAGTCGGACAACTTCATCGAGATCGAGAACCTGCATTTCGCCTACGGGGCCAACCAGGTCCTCAAGGGCGTGCACTTCGTCGTCCCCCGCGGCAAGGTGGTCGGCATCCTCGGCGTCAGCGGCGCGGGCAAAAGCACCATCCTCAAGCTGATCGGCGGGCAGCTGCGGCCTGACAGCGGCCTGGTACGGGTGGATGGCCGCGTGATCCACGAACTCGACAACGACGGACTCTACGAAATGCGTCGGCGCATGGGCATGATGTTCCAGGCCGGCGGGCTTTTCAGCGACATGTCGGTCTACGACAACATCGCCTTTCCGATGCGCGAATTGACCGACCTGCCGGAAGACCTGATCCACGACCTGGTTTTGATGAAGCTGCATGCGGTGGGCCTGCGGGGTTCGACCGGGCTGATGCCCAGCGAGCTGTCTGGCGGCATGGCGCGCCGGGTGGCGCTGGCGCGGGCGATCGCCCTCGACCCGATGCTGGCGATGTACGACGAACCCTTTGCCGGCCTCGATCCGATTTCGCTCAACGTGATCGCGGAACTGATCCGCCGTCTCAGCGATGCGATCGGTTCGACCTCCATCATCGTCACCTACGATGTGTCGGAAACCCTGAAGGTGGTCGATTACGCCTACTTCGTGCACGGCGGGGTGGTCGTCGCCGAAGGCACGCCCGATGAGCTGAGCAGCTCCCCGAACGCTTCCGTGCACCAGTTCATCCACGCCGAACCCGATGGTCCGGTGGCCTTCCATTACCCCCACGCCAGCTTCAGCAGCGACCTCGAGCTCGATCGACGCTAACCCGCCTGCGCGCGGCGTTCAGTGTTGCTTGCCGTCGACGCGAGCGGCAAACAGCATGGGCGTCAGGCGCAGCGCGAGCATGCCGAACCCCAGCAGCCAGCAGGCGGCGGCCCCGATCAGCCATCCGCCGTAGGCGTCCGCGCCAAACTGCGGGGCCAGCACGCGCAGCAGGAAGGCGATGATGACGATCCACAGCACGGCCTTGTCGCCGGTATCGAATGCGACCTTGCGCCCGGTGTGGCCCTTGGCGATGCGGATCAGCATCGCGGGAATGATCAGGCCCATGACGCCGAGCCCGAACAGGTGGGTGGGCAGCGCGCCGACCCAGTCCCGCGGCGCCATGGCATCGAGGAATTCGATTGCCAGCTGAACGACGATGGCGAGGTAGCCGAGGAACATGATGCCGATGTCAATCCGCTGCATTCCGCGCTGCGGGCTCCAGAAAGCGAAACGCACGGCAAGCAGCAGGGCCAGCGCCAGCGCCAGCCAGGCACCAAGGGCCGGCGGCAGCCAGGAGGCGCCGACCAGCCCCAGGGCGAGCAGCTTGATGGCCGCGTCGAGCACCGGATGACGCAGGATGTCGACCTGGAAAATACCCTTCATGAACTGCGTCAGCGTGCGTTCGAGCATCACCAGGAAGGCGACGCGGAACAGCGCCGTGGTCATCAGCACGCCTTCGCGAAAATGCGCCGGATCGAGGACCAGTTCCCTGGCGACGAGAAAGCCGGGTAGCGCCAGCAGGAAGACATAATTGTCGCCGTAGCTGTCCTGCGTGCGGTAACGCAACAGGGTCCAGAGCAGCATGGCCACGATCGCAACGAGAAACAGCCGGCTGGCCAGTAGAAACAGGATCGGCGACCAGGCGCCGCCGAACCACATGGCAATCCGTTCGACTAGCCATGCCGCGGCAAGGATGGCCAGTGCCGCGCCGTGCCAGCCGCGAACGCCGACCCAGTTCTTGGTCGCGGTGAGCAGGAAGCCGCCGAGCACGGCCCAGCCGAAACCATAGAACATTTCGTGCCCATGCCATTGCAGGGGTGGCCGTGCCATCGCGGGCGCACCGATCAGGCCGAAGTGCAGCAGCAGCCAGAGCGTCGGCAGGCTCATCCCGGCGACGCAGGCCAGGGTGAAAAAGGGGCGGAATCCGACCAGCCAGAGAGGGTGCGCGGCGAGGCCCATCACGGGATCAGGCGGCGGCACGGACGCAGTTGCGCCCGGCATCCTTGGCCGCATAGAGCGCCACGTCGGCACGACTCAGGATGGTGTCGATGGCCGCTTCATCGGGAACGCTGGACGCGACGCCGATGCTGACCGTGCATCCCGGCTGTACCAGGGTACGCTCGACCTCGGCGCGAATCCGCTCGGCGACCACCATGGCTTCGGCCGGAGAGGTCTCGGGCAGGAGGGCGACGAACTCCTCGCCGCCGAACCTGCCGAACTGGTCCGGGCGGCGCAGCAGGCCGGCCACGCGGTCGACAAAATCGACCAGCACGCGGTCGCCTGCCTGGTGGCCGTAGCTGTCGTTGATGTTCTTGAAGTGGTCGAGGTCCATGATCAGCAGCGAGCATACGCGGTCCTTGCGCCGTCCGCGTTCGAGCTCCTGGGTGCACGCGTCGAGAAACGCGCGCCGCGTCAGGGCGCCGGTCAGCGAGTCGTGACTGGCCTGGTGTTCGAACTCTGCGCGCAGCTTGTCGGTGGCCATCAGTACCAAGCCGATGCTTACCATCAACAGGCAAAATGCGTAAGTCGAAACGAACCAGGCCTGTGCCGGCGACAGCAGGAACAGCGTGCTGTCAGGCGTGGTGCTGAAGGCGGAATGGAAGCGTGTCGCCTGGGCTGCCGTTTGCACCAGCAGCGCGCCACCGGCCAGATAGGTGGCGAAGCTGCGTACGCCATGGCGCAGCAGGGTAAGGGCATGGGCGGCGGTTAACACCATCATCAGCAGGCTCATCGCCAGCACCCGGATGCCGTAATGCGGCTCGACGTGGGTGAACCAGAGCAACAGGGGCAGGACGGCCAGGATCAACGCCGCCCATGGCCGAGTCGATGGCGGGCGACCGAGGAAGTTCTGGCTGCCGACATGGAAAAGCGCAAGCCCGGCGAGCAGCAGGACATTGCCGGCGACGACCGACAGAAAGTCCGGAATCAGGTCTCGCGCACCGAGCAGCAGGGTGGACAGGAAGATCAGCGCGGATGCGGCAGCCCACTCTCCGAGGCCGCGAATGTTTGCGGGATAGTTGCGACGCATGAACAGCAGCACCATCGCCATCATTCCGCCCATGATGCCCGCGAGCAGAACGACGGTGCGCGGATCGATGCTCACGGATGTTCGCTGCGGCGAAAGACCAAATCCCAGACGCCGTGGCCCAGCCGCAGTCCGCGGCTTTCGAACTTGGTGCGCGGACGGTAGGGCGGACGCGGGGCGAATCCGGCAGCCATGTTTTGCAGTCGCGGCTCCGCCGCGAGCACCTCCAGCATCTGCCGGGCATAGTCTTCCCAGTCGGTGGCGCAGTGCAGGTAGCCCTCGCGCGAGAGCCGGCTGGCCAGCAGGGCGACGAAGGACGGCTGGATCAGGCGGCGCTTCTGCTGCCGCTTCTTCGGCCAGGGGTCGGGAAAGAAGATGTGGATGCCGGCCAGCGAACCCGGCGCCAGCATGTCGCGCACGACCTCGACGGCGTCGTGCTGTATGACCCGCAGGTTGGACAGTTCGCGCGTCGAGATTTCCTTGAGCAGGCTACCGACGCCCGGGGTATGGACCTCGATGCCGATGTAGTCGTTTTGCGGATGCTGGGCGGCGATGATGGCCGTGGTCTCGCCCATGCCGCAGCCGATCTCGAGGATGTGCCGCGCCTGCCTGCCGAAAGTGGCGTCGAGGTCGAGCGGCGCGGCGCGATAGGGGATGCCCCAGCGCGGCATTCCCTGCTCGTAATGGCGCCGCTGCGCTTCCGAGACGCGACCCTGGCGCAGGACGAAGCTGCGGATATGGTCGTCACGGCGACCGGCGGTTTCCGGGGTTTCGTTCATCGCGGCCCGTTCCCTTGAGTTTGACCCGTTGCCGCATCGGCGGATTGGACATCGGTCGCGGGTCCCGGCAGTACGTCGACGTCGGCGCCGGTGGCGGCTTCCGCGGGATCGATTTCCACCAGCAGCCGGTCGAGTTCATAGCGCGGCCGCGCGATGGCGGTCGGCAGCGAGGCGCAGGCTTCCTCCAGGTCGACCGCGCCCAGGGCATCCTCGATGCGATCCTTGAGGCCCAGGGCGCGCACCAGGTCGGGCCAGCGCGCTTCTTCCGCCCGGCCGCCGAAATAGTGGCGCGAGAGCGCGAGCATCATGGCTTCGATGGTCTGCGCCTGTTTTGCGTGCCAGGCGGCATAGGCTTCCTGGGTGGCACCGGATTGCGCGGGCAGATCAAGGCAGGCCGCCGCCAGCAGCGACATGCCGTGGGCCAGGCCGAACAGGCGCTGGCGGACGAGGATCTCCGGCTGATCGAAGGCATATCCCCGGTGCTGGGGTTGCAGCACGGGAGCGGAGGCCGCATTCCCCGCCTCGACCGGGTTAGCCTGCTGGGCCAGGGCCGGCCCCAGCAGCGCCGCCAGCAGGAACCCGGCGGCGAGGCGCTTCACGTCCTGCCGCCGATCAGTCCGCCGCTGGGCGAACTGGGGGTCGCCGCGTAGGTCTTCCTCGGCATGCGGCCGGCACGGAAGGCTTCGCGCCCGGCCTCGACCGCCTTCCTCATGGCGCCGGCCATCAGCACCGGCTCGCGCGCGGCGGCGATCGCGGTGTTCATCAGCACGCCGTCGCAGCCGAGTTCCATGGCGATCGCCGCATCCGAGGCCGTGCCGACGCCGGCATCGACCAGCACCGGCAACTTGGACTGGTCGATGATCAGCTTCAGGTTCCACGGATTGAGAATGCCCATGCCGGAACCGATCAGCGATGCCAAAGGCATCACGGCGACGCAGCCGATGTCTTCGAGCATGCGCGCCTGGATCGGATCGTCGGAGCAATACACCATGACCTGGAAGCCGTCCTTGACCAGGGTGGCGGCCGCCTTCAGGGTTTCCGGCATGTTGGGGAACAGGGTCTGCGGATCCCCCAGCACCTCGAGCTTGCACAGCGCATGGCCGTCGAGCAGTTCGCGGCCGAGGCGCAGGGTGCGAATCGCATCCTCGGCAGTATAGCAGCCGGCGGTGTTGGGCAGGATGGTGAACTGATCGGGAGGCAGCACTTCCAGCAGCGAGGGCTGGCCCGGCTCCTGGCCGATGTTGGTGCGGCGGATGGCGACCGTGATGATCTCGGCTCCCGACGCGTCGATGGCCTCGCGCGTCTGGGCGAAATCGCGGTACTTGCCGGTGCCGACCAGGAGGCGCGAGCCGTAGCTCTTGCCGGCGATGACGAGGGGATCTGCGTGCATGGGGATTTCCAGTTTCAGCCGCCGCCGACGGCGACGACGATTTCGATCACGTCCCCGGTAGCCAGCCGCGTTTCGGCATGCAGGCTCCGCGGCACGATCTCGCCGTTGCGTTCGACGGCGACGCGCTTGCCGGCCATGCCGCGGGACGCCAGCAGGGCGGCGAGGGTGAGGGGTTCGGGCAGGCGTTGCGGCTCGCCGTTGATGGTGACATCCATCGGGGAATTTTACTTCAGCAGCCGGCGTCGGATCAGCACGGAGGCCAGCCAGAAGGCCGCCGCGGCGATGATCACCAGTGCACCGACGTGCAGTGCGATGCCGGCCGGGATCTCGCCGAAGAGCAGCGGGCGGACCAGGGCCACGGCATGGGTCAGCGGCAGCCAGGCCGCCACGGCCTGGACCACCCCCGGCAACTGGTCGGCGGGGAAGAACACACCGCAGACCAGCACCATGGGGGTGATGAAGAGCGTGAAGTAGTACATGAAAAAGTCATAGGACGGCGCCAGCGCGGTGACGATCAGGCCGAGCGCGGCGAAGGCGAGCCCGGTGAGGAAGATCACCGGCAGGGCCCACAGCGCCAGCGGCGAGGCGATGAAGCCGAGCGCCCAGATCACCACCAGGATCGCCGCGCCCGAGAGCGTGGCCTTGGCCGCCGCCCACAGCAGCTCGCCGGCCAGGACGTCTTCCAGGGTCACCGGGGCGTTCATGATCGCCTCCCAGGTGCGCTGCACGTGCATGCGCGAGAAGGCCGAGTACAGCGCCTCGAAGGAGGCGGCGTTCATGGTCGAGGCACACACGGTGCCGGCGGCAAGGAAGGCGATGTAGGGTACGCCGCCGACCTGCGGCAGCATGCCGCCCAGGCCGTAGCCGAGGCCGAACAGGTAGATCATCGGGTCGGCCAGGTTGCCCAGCATCGAGGGGATGGCGAGCTTCTTCCAGACCAGGAAGTTGCGCCGCCAGACGGCGAAGGCGCGCAGGGAAAGCCGGGGGATGGCCAGGGTCGCCATGTCAGTCGCGCAGTTCCCGGCCGGTCAACTTGAGGAAAACGTCCTCGAGGTTGGCCGGGCGATGCAGGGTGCGCAGCCCGGGCAGTTCGGCCAGGTGGGCCAGCAGCGGCGAAGCATCCTCGACATAGCAGAAGGCGGTCTCGCCGCTGGTCTCGACGCGGCGCGAGAAGTTTCCTGCCTCGCGTTGCGCCCAGCCCGGCGCATCCTCGCCATAGACCTCGACCACTTGCGGCTCGATGTGCTGACGGATCAGCTCGCGCGGCGGGCCTTCGCCGACCATGCGCCCGCCGTCGATGATGGCCAGTCGCTGGCAGAGCCGCTCGGCCTCGTCCATGAAATGGGTGGTCAGCAGGATGGTCTTGCCCTGCGCCAGCAACTGCTTGAGACGCTCCCAGATCAGGTGGCGGGCCTGCGGGTCGAGGCCGGTGGTCGGTTCGTCGAGTAGCAGGAGTTCCGGGTCATTGACCAGGGCGCGGGCCAGCGTCAGGCGCCGCTTCATGCCGCCGGAGAGGCTGCGGATGTTGGCCTTCTCCTTGCCCGACAGCCCGGCAAATTCGAGCAGGCCGGGAATCAGCGGCCGGATCGCGGAATCGGACATGCCGAAATAGCGGCCATAGACGATCAGGTTCTCGGCGGCGGTGAAGTCCGGATCGAGATTGTCGAACTGGGGTACCACGCCGATCCGTGCGCGCGCCTCGCGGGCGCGGGCCGGCACCGGCTCGCCGGCCAGGGTGATTTCGCCGGAATCGGGGGCGGTGAGGCCGAGGCAGCAGCGCAGGGTGGTGGTCTTGCCGGCCCCGTTGGGCCCCAGCAGCCCGTAGCATTCGCCGCGCCGCAGCTCGAAACTCAATCCGGCGACCACCTCGCGGTTGTCGTAGGACTTGCGCAGCGCGGAAACCGCGAGCGGAGTCACCGGTGAGCGCCGCACCAGGCGCGGCCGATGATGTCGCGGAGTATATGCAGGCGGCGATGAAAGAAATGGTCGGCACCGGGAACGACGACGACCGGAACGTCGAGCGGATGGGCCCAGGCCAGGACGTTGGCCAGGCGCACCGTTTCATCCTCCGAGCCGTGGATCACCAGCGTGTCCGGCGCCACCGCCTCGGTTTCGTACTGGCGCATGCCTTCGACGAAGCCGGCCGCGGTGCCGACCAGGACCAGCCAGCGCGCCGGGTCGCCCGCGGCCGCCAGGCGCTTGGCCAGGCGGGTGGTGACGTAGGCGCCGAAGGAAAAGCCCGCCAGGTAGAGCGGCAGGGGCGCGCCGGCGGGCGTGAGCAGGCCGGAGAAATGCGCGCGTGCCCAGTCGTGTACCGCCATGACGTCGTCGGTTTCGGCATCGCCGTGGTCATGCGTGCCCTCGCTGCCGCCGACACCACGAAAGCTCGGCCGCAGGGTGATGCAGCCGCGTTCGCGGAAGGCGCGCGCCAGCGTGGTCACCACCTTGTTGTCGGCCGTGCCGCCGAACAGCGGATGGGGATGCGCGATCAGGGCGATGCCCTGCGGGTTCTCGAGGGTCTCGACGAAGACCTCGATCTTGCCGTCGGGACCGTCGATCAGTACGCGTTCGTGGCGCGACATGCCGGTGGCCTAATCGATCTTCAGGCGTTCGACGGTACGACCCTTGACCAGGTGCTGGTCGATGATTTCGTCGATGTCTTCCTGGTCGACGTAGGTGTACCAGACGGCCTCCGGGTAGATCACCAGCACCGGACCCTTCTCGCAACGGTCGAGGCAGCCGGCCGAGTTGATGCGCACCTTGCCCGGGACGCCCTTGCCCAGCGCCTTGACCTTGTCCTTGGCGTAGGCGCGCATGTCGCTGGCGCCGTGGTTGTTGCAGCAGGCATCGCCGGCCGCGCGCTGGTTGGTGCAGAAGAAGACGTGGTGTTCGAAGTAACTCATGCTGTATCCCGGGCTGGAGACGAACTCAGAATTTTACCGGGCCGGCGCCGGGTACTTCATGGCGTTCTTGGCGATCTTTTCGCGCGCCGCGGCAATCGGGTCGATTTCCAGCACGTCGGCCAGTTCGGTGAGGTAGATCAGCACGTCGGCGATCTCGTCGGCCACCTCGGCGCGCTTTCCCGGCGCCAGGGCGAGGCTTTCCTCGGGCGTGGCCCACTGGAAATGCTCGACCAGTTCGGCCGCTTCGACGCTGAGCGCCATGACCAGGTTCTTCGGCGTGTGGTAGCGGTGCCAGTCGCGCGCGGCGCAGAACTCGCGCAAGGCGTCGCGCAGCGAGTCGAGGTCAGAAATGGCGTGCATGCTTGTTCTCCGGACGGTAGATCATCAGCCAGGGCAGGGCGAGGAAGGGCCACAAGGAGCAGATCAGGCGCGTCAGGCCATTGAAGTTGAGGAACTGGCCCGACTGCCAGAGCTGCGCCGCGTTGTGCAGGTAGGGGTTTTCCGGCGCGACGTTGACCATTACCGTGGCAAATAGCAGGGCCAGGGCCGCCATCGCGCGCCTCGAGGGCGCGGCAAGGAAGCTTGCGCCAAACCAGAGTGCCAGCCCGATGGCCAGCCCGCTGCTGGTTCCCGGGGTCAGCCAGGACAGCGCGGCCGCCGGGCCGGCGATCAGGGCGTGCGCCAGCGCCTTGATCATCAGCGCCAGGGTCAGCAGCAGCAAGGTCAACAGGCGACCGCGCCGATGCAGCAGGAGGTGGCAGATCAAGCCGGCGGCGAGGAGGCCGGAGGCGCCGATCGTGGTTTCGACGTGGCTGAAGCGATCCGGCGCAAAAGGCTGGACCGGCGGCAGGTCGAGCATCTGGCGCAGGTCACCGGTGCCCAGGGGAAGGATGTCGGGCGACAGCTGGGTCATCAGCCAGGCGGCCATCAGCATCACGCCGAGGTCGGCGCCGGGGGCGTGGGTCATGACGTGGTTCCGCCAGATCGCGTGGTGTCGTTCGCTGAAGATGTGGCGACCCCAGCCTACGCCGGCGAATGCGCCGAGCAGGGCTCCTGTGGCATTGCAGGCAAAATCGAGGTTGGATGGGACCCGATTGGGCAGGTAGTTCTGCGTCAGTTCCAAGGCGAAACTGAGGCCGGCCCCGAGCGCGGCGGCGAACAGGCAGGCGGCCGGCGGTGCGAGGCGGGTGCGCAGGGTCGCCGCGCAGAGGACGCCGAAGGGCAGGTAGGCGAGGATATTGGTTGCCAGGTCGAAACCGGTGAAGTAACGCGGCCAGGCAGCGGTGACGAAATCCAGCGGATCGAGCCCGCTGTCGCGCCAGCCGGTCAGCGGGTAAAGACTGGCGTAAACGATCAGCAGCGCATAGCCCAGGTTGAGGTAGAGCAGGAGATGGTTGCGCGCGCCGTTGGCCACGCCCCGATTCTGCCGCCTTCGACGCGGGGCGACAAGCCTGCTTGCGCGCCTACCAGTGGCGCCGCAGGTTGCTCAGGTAGTCGGTGGGGAAGCCGTCGATGACGATCAGCGTCTGGTCGAGGACCCTGCGCGCGGTTTCAGCGGTGAGCGATGCGCAGTAGCGCCTGTCTTTCGTGCCGCCGGACGTGAGGCCGACCAGACGGCCTTCGCCGTCGACCAGCGGCCCGCCGGAAACGCCGAAGTCGCAATAATTGGTCGAGATCAGATAGTCCTGGCCGCTGCGATTGAGGATTCCGACCAGGGTGCCGGCGGAGAACGTTGGCTGGCCCTTGGCGAATCCCAGGCTGAAGATCGTCGCGCCCGGGGGCAGGCGCGCGGCCTGGCCCCACTGTATCGGCTTGGCGTTGAGGCCGGGCGCATGGGCGACACAGGCATCTTCGCGCACGAGGAACGCTGCATGGGTGATCGTCGTTGCCTTGCCGGTCGCCGCGTGGATCGCCAGCAAAGGCCCCTTGTGCACATTCGGGGCGATGACATGGCAGTTGGTTAGCAGCTTGTCGCGCTCGATCGCGACTCCGGTGCCGTGGCCGGCGCCACCGACCACGGCATAGGTGTGCTCGGCGATGGAGCCGATCGCCGCGGCCACCAGAGTTTCCGCCAGCGAGGGTCGCGCTGCGACGGGCGTCGGCATCGGCGCGGCCGGAGCCCGCGGGGCGGCGGCAGGTGTCGTCGGCAGCGGTGGTGGCGGCAGTTGGGCCGCGATATCCGCGGCGAGGGTATCCGCATCGCGCCTTTCATCCGCCGCAGGGGCCGCGGCGATGGCGGCGGCGCCCGGGGCAGCCTTGGCCTGGCGCGGGGTTTCGTTGGGGGCCGGGAGTGTCAGGTAATGCCAGGCCGGATAGCCCAGCCCGACGAACAGCAGGAGGGTCAGACCCACTGCCTGCCAACTGGGCCCGGCAACAGGCGCATCGCTTTGGCGCCGACCCTCCTGGCGCCGGTCGCGCTGGCGCCGGTCGTAGCCGGCGCGTTGCCTGCGGTCAAGCAGGACGTCGCGGGCGTCGATCAGGATGGCGATGCGGTTGTGCTTTTCCTCGCTGTCTGGCTGCGCCCCCAGCGCCTGGCGCATGTCCGCGAAGGCATTCTGGATGTCCTCGGGCGATGCCTTGTCGGTGAGGCCGAGCAGTTCATAGAGGGATTGCTTGTCGGCCATCGCGGGCTTTTAGTGCCTGTGCTCGGGCTCCGCGTGGTGGGTCTGCGACGCCGCGTGATGGCGAAGGATCGCGTGCGGATCCTCGTGCGGCAGGCGGTGGCCGACCCACTGTGGCAGCAGCGAGCCGAGCATCATGCCGAGCAGGGACACGAACAGCCCGATCAGCTGTGGCGGAACCAGACTCGCCTCGCCGATCAGCACCTCGACCAGGATCCAGGACAGCAGGCCGCCGAATATCGCCGCCAGCGCGCCCTGCGTCGTTGCGCGTTTCCAGAAGATGCCGGCGGCGAGCGGGACGAAGGCGCCGGCCAGGGTGACCTTGTAGGCGTTCTCCACCATCTCGAAGATCGTGGCCTCTGACTTCAGCGCGAAAGCCAGCACCATGCAGGTAAAGCCGACGAGGCAGATGCGCATTACGCGCAGGAAGGCCTTGTCGCCCATGTTGGGGTAGAAGCCCTTGACCACGTTCTCGGCAAAGCTGACCGAGGGCGCCAGCAGCGTCGCCGAGGAGCAGCTCATGATGGCCGAGAGCACGGCGCCGAAGAACAGTACCTGGGCGAAGACAGGCGTGTGCTGCAAAACCAGGGTCGGCAGCACCAGCTGCGAATCCTTTTCCAGCAGCTCGGCGAACAGAACCGGGTCGATCAGCGTCGCCGAGTAGGCGATGAACATCGGCACGAAGGTGAAGCAGAAATAGATCGAGGCACCCAGTATCGAGCCCCACAGCGCGATGTTCGCCGTCTTCGCCGAGGTGATGCGCTGGAACACGTCCTGCTGCGGGATCGAGCCCAGCATCATGGTCAACCAGGTGCCGATGAAGGTCAGCCACAGCCAGGGGTCGGGCGCCGGGAAGAAATCCAGCTTGCCGGCCAGCGCCGCGTGGTCGATCACCGCCGTGGCGCCACCGCCGACTTTTCCGCTGACGGTCCACGCGATGAACAGCAGGCCGCCCATCGACACCGCCATCTGCACGAAGTCGAGGATCGCCACCGAGAACATGCCGCCGAATATGGTGTAGCTGAGCACGATGCCGGCGCCGAGGATCATGCCGGCTTCCTGGCTGACCGCGCCGTCGGTGACGACATAGAAGATCAGGCCCAGAGCCTTGATCTGCGCCGCCACCCAGCCCAGATACGAGAGCACGATGCAGACCGTGGTGATGACTTCGACCGTGCGGTTGTAGCGCATGCGGTAGAAGTCGCCGAGGGTGATGATGTTGAGCTTGTAGAGGTAGCGCGAAAAGATGATGCCGGCGATGATCAGGCACATCGAGGAGCCGAAGGGATCGGCCACCACGCCGCCGAGGCCGTCCTTGACGAAGGTGGCCGAGACGCCGAACACCGCTTCGGCGCCGAACCAGGTGGCGAACACCGTGGCGGTGACCACCGGCAGCGGCAGGCTGCGGCCGGCGATGGCGAAATCGCGGGCGTTATGGACGCGGGTGGCGGCGAACAGGCCGATGCCGACCGAGAGCATCAGATAGAGGATGACGAACCAGAGCAGCATGGCAGGGATCCGGTATCAGGTATCAGACGCGGAGTATAAATCCACCGCGTGCCGGCCGCGTACCGTCATTGCAGGACCGCGAAGGCCAGCGCGGCGGCGGCGATTGCCAGCGCCGCCCAGAGCATCCGGCGCAGGGCGCGCACCTCGGCGGCAAGGCTTTCCAGCTCCGGCGTGGGCGCCGGTTGCGCCGTCGCCGCGAGTGCCTGATGCACCAGGCGCGGCAGCATGGGCAGCAGGCGGGCCCAGTTGGTTGCCTCGCGGCGTATGTTGTTTTCCAGCGCCAGCAGGCCCAGTTGTTCGCTCATCCAGCGTTCGAGGAAGGGGAAGGCGGTCTGCCACAGGTCCAGCTCGGGATCGAGTTCCCGCCCCAGGCCCTCGACATTGAGCAGGGTCTTCTGCAGCAGCACCAGCTGCGGCTGGATTTCCACATTGAACTGGCGCGACGTCTGGAACAGCCGCAGCAGCACGCGGCCGAGCGAGATCTCCTTCAGCGGGCGATCGAAGAAGGGTTCGCAGACGGCGCGGA
>JALHNN010000007.1 GCA_022843505.1 Sulfuritalea sp. | reverse complement strand
GCTCGATGAGGGGCATGGAATTGTGGCGTCCCGACTGGGAGAAAATCATGGGCTCTTTAGCGGACCCGAATGCCAACGAATTGATCACGATCACGCGAGAGACGGCGTCGATCGCGAGGTGTGCCCTGGCGCAGCAAAATCGGGAGGACGCCTATAACAACGTCATGGCGGCAGAGCGCGAGTTATTCGATGCGCTGCGCTTTTGGCGACCGCCCGGAAGCGGCAGGAGGGGGTAGGTATGACGCGCCGCGTCTTCAGCGCCTATGTCGGCCCGGTCCATCCCGGAGAGTTTTTGCGCGACGAACTGAACGTGCGCGGCCTGTCGGAGTCCGAGCTTGCGGCAGCGATTGGCCTTCCGGAACTGCTGGTAAGCGAGATCGTCGCTGGCGTTCGTGGCATCACCCCCGAGACGGCCCGTGAGTTGGCGACTGCTTTCGGAACAAGCGCGCAGATTTGGATCAATCTAGACGCCGCATTCTACCGCGGCACCCCGAGGCGATGATGGGAGGAGGGCATGACAGCGGAAGTCGGACTTGTCTGGTGTGTTGCGGGAGCCGCCACTATTCGGTGGGGGCGGAATCAATTGGATTTTGATGTTGGAATGTTTTTCGTGGGCATAGGCGTTGTCACTTTCGTGGCCGCGCTACTGCCGGTCTAGAGCCATTGAAGGCGAGAATGGTGAGTGCTACGGTGTGATCGGCCCTGCCAAGGGGTCGCCTCTGCCAAGGGGGCCGCGTTCCGGCTGGCGCGGCCCCCACCGCTGACCAAGCGCCGACCTAGTTTAACCGGTAGAACAACCGATTTGTAATCGGTGTGGTGCAGGTTCGAATCCTGCGGTCGGCTCCATCCCCCTTTGCGCGATTGTCGTCCACGTGTTATTTCCGAATCGTGCAAACGACGACGACCTTTGCTGTCCATAATGTCGGCGATCCGGTCTCAATATCCGGCGCTGGCGGGATGTTCTTTTGGATTAGCAGACGTTCACCCGATTGGACGACGGACCCGCAGCGGGTTCTGGTGTTGCGTCAGAAGTTCTTCGAAAGGGAAGTCCGGGACGGGCTCGGGCGCTACGTGCATAAGCCGTCATGACCACGACCGCCGCCAATTCCGCTTTGCCCGTCGGCTATCGCAAGCCGATCACGGCGACGGACTCGGACGACCGGAGGCATGCGGCCGGTGCGCTGATTGTCTCCCCCGACGGCGACGTACTGTTGCTGCACCGGGCCAAGGACTCCGAAAACTACCCGTCGTTTTGGAGCCTGCCAGGCGGGGGCGGAAGGGACGGAGAGGCGCCGATCGAGACGGCCCTGCGTGAATGCCGCGAGGAGGCCGGCGACGAGATCGCCGATCTGATCCGGGCAGCTCCGTCGCGCGAAATCGACCGGGTCGTCACCCCGCGTGGCCTGAATTTTCACACATTCGCCTTCGCATGTCCCAAGAAGGCGCTTCCCCGTCTGAATGGAGAGCACTCCGGGTTTGCCTGGGCGCCGCTCAGCGCGTTGCCCCGGCCGCTTCATCCGTCCGTTGAGGCAACGTTGCGCGACCAGGTGGGCGCCGCCGAGGACATGACGCCAGCCGAATGGGACGGGCTACGGGACGGGCTGCTGAAGTGGATTGCCGAAGAGCAGGCCGAATCAGAACACGACTTCGCGACTGATTCGGCGCCCTCGCTGGCGTTGGACCGGGATTCCGTCCGCTCGATCGATCGTGACGGACGGCTGCGGGTTGCCAAGGCGAATATCTCGAAGGCGGCGATCAACCCGTATCGCGGGTCGGAGATTCCCGGCTGGCAATCGCTTGGGCTGGACCCCGACAAAATCTATCAACTCTATCGCGATCCGGACGAGTTGAAGAAGGCCGCACCGACGCTAAACGGCGTGCCTTTGTTGAGAAAACACGTTCCTGTGGGGGCAGAAGATCACAAGCCCTATGATGTTGTCGGAGCCATCGGCACCGAGGCGTCGTTCGACGATCCGTATCTTACGAACAGCCTCATCGTCTGGTCGGGCGACGACATTCGCGGCATCGAGTCCGGGGCGAAAAAGGAATTGTCGGCGGGCTACCACTACACGCCAGACATGACGCCGGGACAAAACGGTGGTAAGCGATTCGACGGTGTCATGCGTGACATCGTGTTCAATCACGTCGCACTGGTCGAAGATGGACGGGCCGGCTCCGATGTGGTTGTCGGCGACAGCACGGAGAATCTGAACATGAAGCCCACGCGTCTTGCTGCCCTCACCCTTTCCCTGACCGCCGCGCATGTCGCCCCGCTGCTGGCGATGGACCAGAAACTGACGCTGGACAAGGCGGTGTTCACCGGCCTCACGTCGGAGAACTTCCAGACGAAAAAGCCGGACATCATCGCGGCCGTCCGCAAGGCGCTGACCGGCAAACTGCATCCGAAGGTCGCTATGGACGAAAGCACCAATGGCCTCAAGAAGCTTCTCGATGCGCTGGGCGAGACCGTTGAAGGGACGGACGAGTCGGCTTCCGAGGAACAGGAAGCGGCGATGGAGGCTGCGGCCGAAGGCGAAAGCGACTTGGGCATCCCGCAGAAGGTCGGCGAGGAATTTGCCGAAGAGGACAAGAAGGCCACGTCGTTCGACGCCGAGCCGCTGATGTCCTATCTCAAGGACAAGGGCATGAGTCAGGACGATCTCGACGCGGTCGCCAGCATGCTGCCGAAGCCTGCGACCGACGCCGATCTCGATGACGAGGAAGACGATGTCGCCAAGAAGAAGGCGGCGGCGAAGGACATGAAGGAGAAGGACATGGTCACGAAGCAGGCTATGGACGAGGCGCTTGCCGCCGTGAAGAAGTCGGTGCGCGAGACCGAGCGTCACATCCGCTCGGCCATCGCCGAGGTCAAGCCGTGGATCGGCGAAGTCCCTGTGTCACTGGCGTTCGATAGCGCAGAAGACGTTTATCGTCACGCGCTTCGCACTCTCGATGTCGACGGCGCGGCCACGCTGCACGCCGACGCGCTGTTGCCCGTTCTCAAGGCGCAGCCGAAGCCCGGCGCCCGTCCGCCGGTCACGACGAACGGTGCCATCGCGATGGACACCAAGCAGCGCGACGACTTCAGCAAGCTCGGCATCGACCTGGATCGCATCGCGTCGATCTGAGACGGGCTTGCTCCATCGAATAGCCAACTAGGAGAGCAACATGACCGGCGGTTTTCAGACGCAAGCCTACAATCAGCCCGCGGCGGCCGTCGCTGGCGATTGGGCCAGTGCCAACCCCTATTTCTCGTTCCTCGCCGGTCCCGGCGCTCTGGTCGCGGGCGAGGGCGGTGTCACCGTCGGCCGGTTCTGCTGGGCCACGGCTCCGTTCGACGCCAACGGCACGCCGGGCGTGGTCTACAGCAACGGCGCGGGCGCGGTGTCGGGTTTCGTGGCGCGGGAGCAGCAGGCGCTCAATTCGACGTATCTTTCGCCGGCGGGCAACGTCATCCCCAAGGGATTCGGCGTGTCGGTGTATACCGGCGGGGATTTCTGGGTCGTCAACGACGGCGATGTGGCGGCGGTGCCAGGCATGAAGGCTTATGCCGACTTCTCGACCGGCAAGGTGCGGTTTGCGGCGACGGGCACGCCCGTGTCCAGCGCGTCCGTGACCGGCTCGATCGCGGCGTCGACCGGATCGTTCACCGGAACCATCGTCGACGATGTGCTGACGATCACGGCCGTTGGCTCTGGTGTTGCCGTCGTCGGCGGCACGCTGTCCGGCACGGGCGTTGCCACCGGCACGAAGATCGTCCGGCAACTGACCGGCACCGCCGGTGGCGTCGGCACCTATGCCGTCAGCATCGCCGATCAGAACGTCGCATCGACGACGATTTCCGAGACCTACGGCACCCTGACCGTGACCGCAGTCGGCTCCGGCGCCCTCGAAGTCGGTGCGGTGCTGTCCGGCTCGGGCGTTACGGCGGGCACGACCATCACCGCTCTCGGCACCGGCACGGGCGGCACGGGCACCTATGTGGTATCGCCGACGCAGACGGCGGGCTCCACGACCATCACTGCGGTCGGCGATGTCGAGACGAAATGGTACGCCATGTCGTCCGGCGCCGTCGGCTCGCTCGTCAAGATCAGCGATCATCCGACCGGCTGACCGCTGATCGGATGATGGCTTGCACTGGATCAAGGTTCGGGAACAGGAGAAAGCACGATGAACCGCATTGAAGCGCGCCAGAAGTGGGAGGCACACAAGGCCGCCTTTGCGGCCAAGGGCCTCGTGCTCCCGCGAGTCACCATGTACACGCCGGACGAGTGGAAGCACGGCAACCTTGCGCTGGACTCCATTCTGGCGATGGACGCCGCGCCGGGCGTGTTGTCCACGGACCCCAACTCGGCGATCCCGTCCATCCTGACGACGACGATCGATCCGGAAGTCGTCCGCATCGTCTTCTCGCCGCTGGACATGGCGGAAATCCTCACCGAGAGCAAGGCTGGCGATTGGCTTGAGGACACGCGGCTGTTCCCCGTCGTCGAGTCGACCGGCGAGGTGTCGAGTTACGGCGACTTCAACAACAACGGCCGCGCCGGCGTGAACTTCAACTATCCGTCGTTCCAGTCGTATCTGTTCCAGATCATCCTCAAGTATGGCGAACGCGAGACGGCGCGGGCCGGCCTCATGAAGATCAACTACGTCAACGAGTTGACCGGCTCGGCGGCGCTGATGCTCAACACGTTCGGCAACCTGTCCTATGCGTTCGGCGTAGCCGGGCTGCAGAACTACGGCATCATCAACAACCCGTATCTATCGGCGTACATTTCACCGACCACGAAGGCGTGGGGCGGATCGACGTGGTTCGACAACGGGACGCCGGCGGCGACGGCGAACGAGGTCTACAACGACATCGTCGCGCTGGTCGAGCGGCTGATCGCGCAGACGAACGGCACGGTGTCCAAGAAGGACGCCATGACGCTGGCGATGTCGCCGGGCTCGGAGGTTGCGCTGACCTTCACCAACTCGTTCGGCGTCAACGTGTCCGACCTACTGAAGAAGAACTTCCCGAACATGACGGTCAAGACGGCCGTCCAGTACGGGCAGCAGAGCGCGGCGAACAGCCAAGGCTACACGTCGGCGGGCAACGTCATGCAACTGATCGTCGACCGCGTGCAGAACCAGCGCGTGGCCTACGCCGCATTTAACGAGAAACTTCGCGCGCACAAGATCGTGCCGAAGCTGTCGTCGTGGGAGCAGAAGATGACGTCCGGGACGTGGGGCACCATCCTGCGCATCCCCATGGGCGTCGTTGGCATGCTCGGCATCTGATCGCGCCGGATCGATCGCCGCGAAGGAGAGACCCCAAGCCTCCTTCGCGCGAACGGCTCGCCGAGGTATCGGGGTGGTCCTCGGCGAGCCACCCCATCACCCCCAAACGGAGAGTCTCTATGCCGCGCCGAAGCGTAAACACCAGCCAAGCCGTCCAGTCGCGAACGCCGTCTGCGGCCCGTGCGCCCGAAGCGCCGGCCGTCCGTGTCGAAACGCGGTCCGGCCGCACCGTGACCGTTGCATGCAAGTTGGGCATCGCCCGCTTCGAATTGCAGCTGTGCGGCAAGAAAATGGTGACGGAGCAGACGCAGACCGGCCCGCGTGAAGTGCCCATGTATTTCAAGACCGGGCAGGTGTGGGTCGTGCGCGGCACCGCCTATCCAGAAGGTACCCCTCCGAAGGGATTCATCAAGCGCCCCGACGAGGTCGACGGCTACGCCTTGACGCCGGGCATTCCCGCCGATTTCTGGCGCGAGTGGCTTGAGCAGAACAAGAACGCCGAGATCGTGAAGAACAACCTGATCTTCGCGTTCGAGGATCGCGAGGACATCGCGGCCATGGCCAGCGACTTCACCGACGTGAAGTGCGCGTTGTCGCCGCTCGACATGCCGGTACGGGACGGCGACACCCCCGACACGCGCGTGCCGCGCCCGATGAATGACGGCATCAGCGGCATTCAGCGGTTGTCGGCGACGGAATGAGGAATGGCGGGATAGGTCGATGGCAGCGGTCGCATTCAACTACGCCGACTTCATCGCGGCCTATCCCGTCTTCGCGGCGTTGTCGGAGCCGCAATTGCAGAACTATTTCGACATGGGCGATGCGTTCTTCCAGAACGAGACGACCAACCCGGCCTATGCGTCGGGGGCCGCGCGGTTTACCCGCATCGCCTATATGCTGACCGCGCACATCGCGTGGCTGATGTCGCCGAAAGACGCCAATGGCAATCCTGCAGCGACCGGCAACTCTCAGCCGGGCACGGTGGGGCAGATCACGTCGGCGTCACAGGGCTCGGTGTCGGTCGGCATGACCGACGTGGCGAAGGGCGGCGCCGAACTGGCGACGTGGTTCGCGCAGACGCAATACGGATTCATGTTCTGGCAGGCGACGGCGCAGTACCGGACCGCCCGCTATTTGGCAAACCCAACCATCGTGCCAAGCACCCTGAGCGGCTTCTATCCGCGACAGTAAGGAGACTCCCATGTCCGACGAACTCGAACTCCGCGTTTCCCGCATTGAGGCATACCTCGATGAGGTTGACCGCGACTGGCGCCGCTCCCGCATCCCGCGCTTCAGCAGCGGCGCTCCGTCGCGCGCGCCGCTGGTCGTGGACGAGGACCAGACGCGGCGCGACCGCATCGCGCTGGGCTTGGAGTCGGCCCCTGCGGAACCCAAGAAAAAGAACAACGGTCTCCAAAAGCTCAACCCGGTGCCCCCCCCCGACGACGGCGGCGCTGGCAACCCCGACGCGGTGCCGCCGGGGCTGGTCAAAACCAACGATGATCGCGGACCCGAGGCGGCGTGATCCGATGGCGAGCATTTCCGGAGGGGACAAGTTGAAGCGTCGGCTTCGCGACATCGCTCAAGCGGTGGGGCGCGGCGGGACGCTGTCTGTCGGCTTTCTGGAAAATGCGCGCTATCCGGACGGCACCCCGGTGGCGATGGTCGCGGCCATACAGGACTTCGGCGCGCCGCGCGCCAACATCCCGCCTCGCCCGTTCTTCCGCAACATGGTCGCGGCGAAGCAAGACGAGTGGCCACGGGCCATCGCCGACCTGATCGTCGCCAACGACTACGACATCGAAAAGTCGCTGCATATCGCGGGCGAGGCCATCGCCGGGCAGTTGCGGGAGTCAATCGTGAACACGAACACTCCCCCATTGGCACCGAGCACGATTGCGCGTAAGGGCTTCGCGAAGCCGCTGATCGACACCTCGCACATGATCAACAGCATCGACCACGAGGTCGAGTTGTCCTGACGGGAGACGAAAATGAGCACCAGATTTCTGAAGCCCCTCCTTGCCGTTGGCATGCTGCTTTTCGGCGTCGGCCTGATCGCGGCCCAAACCAGCGGCAACACGACCTTTTTCACATCGCGCGGAGACGTCGTTTTCCCGTTCACGGCTCCGACGCGGTCCGGCACGCCGGGCACCATCGACAACATGGTGATCAATCAGACGACGCCGGCGGCAGCCACGTTTACAACCCTGACGGCCAACGCCGTTGTCGGCGGGGACGCGTCTCTCGGTGTGACGGGCCAGGCGGCGGCGTCCGCCACCGCGGCGGGCGGGGCCGTCCCTATCGTCGGCGGGGCGGGCGGGGCCACTTCCGGGGCAGGCGGCGCGGTATCCCTGACGGGCGGTGCGGCCTCGGCCGGCAACTCGGCTGGCGGGGCCGGTTCGGTGGTTGGCGGGGCCGGCTCTGGAAGCGCCGCTGGCGGGGCTGTGGGGCTCACTGGCGGGGCCGGCGGGGCGACCGGGGCCGGTGGGGCCATTGCCCTTACTTCCGGCGCCGGCGGGGCTACGTCGGGCGCTGCGGGGGCAATCAGCCTGACCGTGGGCTCGGCCACGTCCGGCAACGGGGCCTCGGTTACCATCGCGGCCGGCAACGGGGCCGGGGGCACCAACGCAGGCGGCGACATCGAACTCACTCCCGGCGATGCCGTCTCCACCGGGACGCCGGGGCTGGTCAAAATCAACGGCAATGCCGGACTGACCTGCGCGACGTTCTTTACGATCGGCGCGCCGGCGGCGGCGACGGACTCGGTCTTCTTCATCGCGACCCGGCCGCTTTACGTGGTGTCGATTTCGCAGGTGCATGCCGTGGCGGCTGGCGGTGCTTCGACGTTGCAGGTGACCAAGGACACGTCCACCGATGCGCCGGGGGCCGGGGCCGATCTGCTTGACGCAGCCTTCAATCTCAACGCCACGGCCAATACCGTGCAAGCGGGCACGGTCGTGTCCACGGTAGCGACCCGGACGCTCGCGGCGGGCGACCGGCTGGCCGTGGACTTCGCGGATGCCATTCAGGCGTCGTCCGGCATTGCCGTGACCGCATGCATGGCTCCGGTGTGAGCGACTGGGGGGATACGCGGTAAGTAAAAGCCCGCTTATCCCCCCACCGTTTTCCGTCTGTTCGAGTGCGCAACAAGCGCAATGCGGTTATTGCGCATCTGATAGCCGGGGGCATAGGTGAACCTCCACGCGATTGTCTCCCCCCTCACCGACGCGGTGCTGGCGCGCGTCGTAGTCGGCGTGCAAATCAGCGTTGGCTCCACCCCGCAGGCCAACCGAACCCGCACCCCCCTGTATGCGACTCCGGGTGCCTTGACCGGATCGATCGCCGGGACTGTTCTGACCGCAACTGCTGTGGCGTCGGGCAAGCTGCAGCCGGGACAGACGATCTCCGGCGCGGGCGTTGCGGCTGGCACCGCGATCACGGCACAACTGACCGGCACCGATGGCGGCACGGGCACCTATTCGGTGACGCAGTCGCAAACCGTGGCGTCGGTGGCCATGACGACGTCTATGTCGTTGCTGGCGCATGTCCAGCCGTTGTCGTGGCGCGATCTGCAGCAGACCGAGTCCCTGAATATCGGTGGCGAGCGCCGGGCGATCTATGTTTCGGCCGATGTTAACGGCGTCGTGCGCGTGCGGCTCAAGGGCGGCGATCTGGTCACACTACCTGATGGGACCGTGTGGCTTGTGGTGCAGGCGCTTGAGGACTACTGGGAGGGCGCGGGCTGGTCGAAGGCGGTCATGACTCTGCAAAACGGGGGCTGACATGGACGACAAGGTTGTTCTGATGCGGGATTACGAGCGGCGGCGGCGCACGGAAGATGCGGATCAACCGAAATCGTGCGAAGCAGATGTCGTTGTGCTTCCGATGATTCGCGAGCCGAAGGCCAAGGAGTTCATGCCGAAGCCTTCCTGGACCCTGTGAGGCAAAAATGGCGATGCTTCATGTTCTCGTTGCGCTGGCGCTTCTGACCTTTACCGGGGGGGCGGCGGCTCAACAGCAGACCGTCACGCGCGTCGTGCCAGTCGGCTATTGCCAACTCACGTCGCTTGGCTCGTCTGCGGCGATCGATGCCGCGACGTGCGTTCGGGCGTCGTTTACCGGGACCGGGGCCGGGACCGCACTGACGGCGGCGTCGGTGACCGGCACGATCCGCCCCGGAGATCAGGTGGCGGGGACGGGCGTTGTGGCCGGAACGACAATCGTGCGGCAGACGTCGGGCGTCACCGGCGGCGCCGGAGTTTATGTCACGTCGCGACCAACGACGGCGAGCGCCGATAGCCTGACGGCGGGCGGCGTGCCGAGCGGGGCCACGTCGGCATATATCGCGGCGGAAGCGCAGGCCGTTCGCTACCGCGACGACGGCGGCACTCCCACGGCTGGCGTCGGGATGCCGATCGCGGCGGGCGCGGCCATTGCCTACGTGGGGACGTTTTCCGCGCTGCGGTTCATCGAACAGGCGGGCGGTGCCAAACTCAACGTGCTGTTCTACCGATGACCGTAACGCCGACGCAGGACGCCGCGCAAATCGCCTTGGGCAACTTCCTCGCCCAAGTGCTGCCGTCCAGCGTCGAAATCATCGCGGGCAACGATAATCGCGTGCCGTCGCCGCGGGCATCGTCGTTCGTGATCATGACGCCGCTTCGCTTCGCGCGTCTGCGCACCAACATCGACACTCCGGAGGATGTGCGGTTTACCGGATCGATCGCGGCGTCTCCCGCTGTTCTGACCGTGACTGCGGTGGCGTTCGGAACGATCAATGAGGGGGCCAGTGTGTTCGGCACAGGCGTGGCGGCCAACACCAAGATCGTCGACCAGTTGTCCGGAACACCGGGCGGGGTCGGCACCTATTCGGTGTCCGTGGGGCAGACGCTTGCCTCGCAAACCCTGTCGGCGGGTCAAAACGTGCTTGAGCAAGGTGCGGAGGTGACGTTTCAACTCGATTTTCACACGTTGGACAACACATCCGCCGATCTGGCACAGACCGTCGCGACGACCATGCGCGATCCATACGGCGTGCAGGTGTTTGCCGACCAGAATCTCGGCGTCGTGCCCTTGTATGCCGACGATCCGCGTCAGGTGCCGTTCATCAACGAGAACCAGCAATATGAATGGCGGTGGGTGCTGGAGGCGTCGATGCAGGTCAACCAAGCCGTTCGCGTACCGCAGCAGTTTGCCGACGAAGCGGTGGTCGGCATCGTCGATGTCGATGCGGCCTATCCGCCATGATTGTCGAATCCGGACGGCCGTGTTAATGGGCTCGAAGCGCTAGGAGAACGTCAATGACCACGATTCCTGCCAACACCCTTGTGAACGTCGCGCCGAGCGTGCTGGGGGCTGGCGGCGATGGCGTCGATGTTCGGGGCCTCCTGCTGACGACCAGTTCGCGCGTCCCGGTCGGCACCGTGGCCACTTTCACGTCCCCCGAAGCGGTGGCGGACTATTTCGGGTCGGGCTCGACCGAGGCGATCTTTGCGGGCGGCGCGACCAATCGCGGCACAGGTTATTTCGGCGGCTATCGCGGCGCGACCAAGGCGCCGGCCTCACTTCTGGTCGCGCAGTACCATCAAAACGCGGTGGCGGCCTATCTTCGCGGCGGCGACGTCTCGGCCATGACGCTGGCGCAGATTCAGGCGCTGTCCGGCGCGCTCAACGTCGTCGTGGACGGCTATGCGCGCAATGCAGGCTCGGTCAACCTGTCGGCCGCATCGAGCTTCTCGTCCGCCGCTTCGATCATTCAGACGGCGCTCAACGCCGCGGCGCCGACGCAGGCCACGCTGACCGGCGAGTTCGGTGCGGCGATCACCGGGGCAATCTCCGGAACGACTCTCACCGTTTCGGCCGTGGCGTCCGGACTGATTTCCGTGGGCGACGAGGTCACCGGCGCTGGCGTCACGGCTGGCACGCTGATCACGGCGCTTGGCACCGGGACCGGGGGCACCGGCACGTACACGGTCAGCGAGTCGCAGACGGTGGGCTCTGGGTCGTTGACCATCAATTCGAAAATTCTCAACGTCTCGGCCGTGGCGTCCGGCACCATCGCCGTGGGGCAGACGGTCGACTCGTCCGGCTCCGACGCAATCATCACGTCTCTTGGAACGGGAGCGGGCGCCACCGGCACCTACATCACGTCGGGCGCAAATCAGCGCGTGGCGTCGGAATCGATGACGACCAAGGCCACGGCGGTAACCGTCACCTACGACTCCACGTCCGGGGGTTTCCTGATCACGTCGGGCATTACCGGCGCGCCGGAAAGCACGGCGGCGTTCGCCACCGGCTCGCTGTCGTCCTCGCTCAAGTTGACTTCCGCGACCGGCGCGGTCACGTCGCAGGGCGCCGATGCCGCAGTCCCGGCCACGTTCATGGACGGCATCGTCGGCATCAATCCGAACTGGGTCATGTTCACCACGGCATTCGATCCGGACTCGTCGGGCAACACCGTCAAGCAAGCGTTCGCCGCTTGGAACACGTCGAAAAACAACCGCTTCTGCTATGTGTGCTGGGACACCGACACCACGCCGCAGACGACTCTGCCGGCGACGGCGAGCCTCGGCTACATCCTCGCGAACAACGACAACTCCGGGACGTGCCTGCTTGAAGGCGAGGCGGCGGCGGGGTGGGATGCCGACGCAGGCATCAGTCTCGCCGCATTCGTAATGGGCACCGCAGCTGCAATCGACTTCTCGCGCCGGAACGGCCGCGTGTCGTTTGCCTACCGATCTCAGGACGGCCTGCTGGCCACGCTGACCGACGCCACGGTCGCGGCCAACCTGTACGGCCAGCCGCTCGTCGCCAACTCCTACGGCAACGGGTATAACGCCTATGGCGCGTTCGGGACGGCCAATCCGGGGTTCACGTGGTTTCAGCGCGGCCTCGTCACCGGCGACTACCGCTGGCTCGACACCTACATCAATCAAGTGTGGATGAGCAACGCATTCCAGGTCGCGCTGCTGACGCTATTGGAGGGTGCGCGGTCCATCCCCTATTCGACCGCGGGCTATGCCATGATCGAGGCGGCGCTCGGCGATGCGATTCAGGCCGCGCTCAACTTCGGCGCATTCGGTCCGGCCACGCTGTCGCAGTCGCAGATCGCGGCTGTCAATGCTGCGGCGGGCATCGACATTTCCGCCACGCTGCAGGCGACGGGATACTTCCTTCAGGTCAAGCCCGCGTCTGCCGCCGTTCGCAATGCCCGCACAAGCCCGGAATGCACGTTCTGGTACATCGATCAGGGCTCCGTGCAGGCGATTAACCTCGCTTCGGTGACCCTGCTCTGACGGGAGAGACGACATGGCCGATATTTCAGGCGCAACCGCAAATCTTACGATCGTCGTCCCTCCGATCTTTCCGACGCCGATCCAGATTCAGGGGTTTGCGGCGGACGACGTTTACGAGTTGGACGAAATCGAGAATGTCGAAACGCTGATGGGCGTCGATGGCATTCTGTCCGGCGGCTTCGTGTGGAAGCCGCAGTTGCAGCGTATCACGCTGCAGGCCGACTCGCCGTCGAACGAGTTTTTCGACAACTGGAATGCCCAAATGATCGCCGGGCAGACGACCTACACGGCGTCGGGCGTGCTGACCATTCCGGCGATCGGGCTCAAATTCGTGCAGACGAACGGCTTCCTGACGACGTACAAACTGCCGGGCGTCAAGAAACTCGTGCAGCCGCGCACCTACCGCATCACGTGGAACAACGTCATCCCGGCCAAGGTGTGATCCGTGCGTAAGAAAGAGTATGTCAGAGTTCCGGGCGAGTGGGGAGGCCGTGACGCCGGCAAGACGTTTGAAATCACCGAGGCACCGGCGACGGCTGCGGAGAAGTGGGCATGGCGCCTCATCATCGCGCTCAAGGGCACGACGGGGGAAATCCCGGAAGGGATAGCGCATCTCGGCTACGTGGCGATCGCCATCCGCGGGTTCAATGCGTTTCTGGCATCCGACGTGGACTATGCGAAGCTCGAACCGCTTCTCGACGAAATGATGGATTGCGTTCGCATCGTTCGCGACCCGTCGTCGATCGACAAAGCCACGGGCGATCCGGTGGCCACATCGCTGATGTCGGATGGAAGCGACATCGAGGAAATCCGCACTCTTGGCTGGCTGCGCTCGGAGGTTCTGCGCATTCACACGGGTTTTTCCTTCACCGGCGCCCTCTCGACTTGGGCGTCGTTCATGAAATCCCCCGAGGGCTCAGAGAATACGTAAACGTCCCGCCCACGATCGGGATGGCGCTGTCGTTCGACCCGTCCTTGGCCGGACCGCTGTCGACGACTCTCGGGCTTGAGGACTTGCACGACATTCTGGAAGTGCGGCTGATCGATCTGCATAACGCTGCGGTCCGCCGCCGCGCGGCCGACGGGGACTGACGCATGCCAACCGTGATCGATCGACTGGTTCTTGAATTGGGGCTCGACCCGTCGTCGATGTCTGCGGGCCAGCGCAAGGCGCTTGAAAGTTTGCGCGGGTTCGAGACGGACGCGATCGCGAGCGGTCGACGCATCGAAAGTGAAGTCAAGCGCGTCGGCAATGTCTTGAGCGACTTCCGGCGCACGGCGGTCGGCGTGTTCGGTCTCGTATTCGGGGGCGGGCTGGTCAAGAACTTCATTGATAGCGTGACAACTCTCGATGCGGCCACCGGACGGCTCGGCGTATCAATCGGCATGTCGGGACGCGAAATTTCTAACTTTCAAGGAATGATCAAGCAGGTCGGCGGATCGGCTGAATCGGCCAACGCCATCATGTCCGGGCTCAACGGAGAAATCGTCCGTTTCGCGCTTACGGGGCAGGCGGCCAGCACGGGAGTGCTGTCTCGTCTTGGCACCGGATTCCACGACATGAACGGCAAGTTGAAAACGTCATACGGCCTGTTTGCCGACTTGGCGTCCGTCATCGAATCCGCCATCAAGCGCGGAGAAATGACTGAGCGTGAAGCAACCGGCTTTCTGTCGATGATCCCCGGAATGAATCAAGATGGAATCAACTTGATTCTGAAGGGCACCGCAGCGATCCGCGAGTTGCGAAAGGCGGCCGAAGACGCGAACACGGCGTTCGACTCGGAAAAGGCCGAACAGTATCAAAAGAGCGTCACCAAGCTGTCCATGTCGTGGGCCAATCTGGCGAAGACGATTGTCAATGTGGCCACGCCAGCGATATCAAAATTCTTTGATGCGCTGTCCTGGGGGCTTGATAGCCTTGAAGATACGCCAGAGCGGCGGGCGCAGCGCGATGATGAGTTGAAAAAGTCCCGCGGCGGAAAGTCGTATCACTCTGCCGTTGGTGACCGGTTTGGAAAGCCGCCGTCATGGCTGCAAAGGTTTTTTGGGATATCCCCTGAAGAAGAATCCCCCGAACCTTCGCCGCAGCCTGCTCCGCAACCGGGGGCATCGTCTGTCGTTCGCAAGGCGCCGCCAACCGTTAAAATGATGACGGACTACATCCTGTCCGCCGCGCAGAAGCGCGGCATCGATCCGAACGTTGCGCTAGAGGTTGCAAAAAGAGAGGGCTTGTATGCTTACCTGAAGTCGCCGACCGGCCGCAGTTTTGTTCCCGGCGAGCCGTCGTATGGGCCGTTTCAACTTTACTACGGCGGCGGTCTTGGAAACGAGTTCACGAAAAAGACGGGACTGCACGCAAGCAATTCCGACACGTGGGAAAAGCAGGTCGACTTCTCGTTGGACAAGGCGCTGCAGGTCGGTTGGACACCGTGGTACGGATGGCGCGGCGATCGGTGGGCCGGCATCCCAAGATTCGGCGCAACGGCGGGAGGGGATATGTCGCGGTCGTCATCAAAAACGACAACAGTCAACATCGCCAATGTAGACGTGAATGCGCCGTCCGCAAAAGACGCGGCGGGCATTGCGCGCGAGATTGGAACTGCGCTGGACAATACGATGAAGGCCTCGTCTGCAAACTGGAATTTCTAACGATGCCGAATATCCCGAACCTTCCCGGTGTGCCGCCCTTGGCGAGCTATGGCGTCGGCGTCGTTGCGCTGGCTTCGACGGACGCCGCCAACGTGCTGCGGGCGTTCTTGCCGCCGGCGTGGGGCATTTACATCGACGGGCTTCCGATCATTGCGCCCAGCCTTGCCCTTGCGTCCGTGGCACCGACTCTGGCGACGGCGTCCACCGTGGCGGCTCTTTTCGGGGCACCGAACATAATTCCGGTTATCGCATCGACGGTGGAGTTCTTCTATTCGGCCGACTCTCCGATCTCGACCTATCCGCAGGAGGAAGGTGCGTTCCAGTCGTATGACAAAGTGCAAATGCCGTTCGAAATCCGGATGAAGATCGCGTGCAGCGGGTCGATTTCGCAGCGCCAGTCGTTTCAGAACACCCTCGAAGGACTACGGTCGTCGACGCGTCTTGTGTCGGTTTTGACTCCGGACCGCGTCTATTTGAACTGCAACTGCAAGCACGTGGAGTTTCCCCGGCGGTCCGACCGCGGAGTCCAACTGATTGTCGCCGATGTATGGTTCGAACAGGTGCGGTTTACATCGACGGCCGATTTCACGCAGACGCGCGAGCCGGGGTCATCCGGGCCGCAGTCGATCGGGAACGTTCAGCCGCAAGGAATCCCGAGGTCTGTGCAGCAAACACTGTCTGTCACGGGGACCGTATTCTGATGCAGACGATCCCGCTTCAGCCGATTCCTAATCAGACGCTGCAGGTGCAGTTGTCGGATCAGGCGTGCACGATCTCGATCGTGCAGACGTCGTATGGGCTGTTCGCGACCGTGCAGGTCAACGGCGAGTTGATCATTTCGAACGTCATTTGCCTCAACCGCGTGCGCATCGTGCGCTCGGAATATCTGGAATTTGTCGGCGATCTTCTGTTTGTCGACATGCAAGGCAACGGAAACCCGGTCTATACGGGGTTCGGCGACTCGTCCGCCCGCTTTCAGTTCGTCTATCTGACGGCGGCCGAAGTGGAGGCGCTGACGTGACATTCGTACAGCGGCGCATCCGCCTCAAGGTGCAACTCGCCAACCGCAGCGGCACCAATCAGCCAAATACGTTCGAGGAAAGCGGGACTGACACGGTGACCGTCAACGATGCGCGCGCCATGGTGCGCATCGCCAATTCCGGCACTCCGTCCGACAACGTCGCCGACGTTCGCGTCTACGGTCTGACGCCAAGCCTGATGAATCAGTTTGCGACTCTTGGCATGGTGTTCAACCTTGTCCCGAACAATAAATTGACCATCGACGCTGGCAGCGAAAACGGCGACTTCACGAATGTGTTCACCGGGACGATTTTCGCGGCATATGGTGACTTCTCGTCTCAGCCGGACGTTCCGTTTCACTTTGCATGCAAGCCCTACGCGGCGGACTCCGTCATCAATATTCCCGCGTCGTCGTTTCCGGGGACGTCCAGGGTGGCCGACATCATGTCTGGGTTTGCCCGGCAGATGAATCTTGGCTTCCGCAACAATGGCGTCACGGCGACACTGGAAAATGCGATCTATCGCGGGTCCGCCAGGCGGCAAGCAGAGCAATGCGCCCGAGACGCTGGCATCTCGTGGGGCATCATCGATGGCCGTCTAGAGATATGGCCGCTTGGCGGATCGCGCGAGACGCCGACAATTCCGGTGATTTCCCCGGCAACGGGGATGATTGCCTATCCCGCCTTCACGCAGCAGGGCATCTTGGTCAAAACGGTGTTCAACCCGCAGATATCGTTCGGCGGGCTGATCAAGGTCGAGAGCACGGTTCTTGCCGGCATCGCGGCCACACAGGCGGCCAACCCGATCAGGTTTCCCACGGTTTGGGCGGTCAACAAGATCGACCACGCGCTTGACGCAATCGCGCCGCGCGGCGATTGGATGTCGACGATCTACGCCTATAACCCGAACTATGCTCGCACGATCATTCCGCAGGCGCGATAGCCATGACCAGTCATCAAATGGCGGCACCGGGAAGCGTTGGGGCGGGCCAGCAGACGCCGTTCGACGGCAACTCCGACGTTGCTGCCACGTTGTTCCTCATTCGGCAGATGATGGCGACGATGGACACGATGAAGCTCGTGCGCGTCAAGGCCGTGACCGGGGGCGGCGGAAGCGTTGCGCGCGCCGGGACCGTCGATGTCGAATTACTGGTCAGCGATGTCGATGGTCAGGGCAACGCGGTTCCCGCCGGCACGGTCTATGGCATCCCGTGGTTTCGGATGCAGGGCGGCGTCGGCGCAATCATTTGCGATCCTGTCGTCGGCGATATCGGTTATATCGTCTGTGCGGATCGCGACATATCCGGGGTCAAGGCGGCGGCGAATGTCGGCAACGACCCGGCAACCACGCCGGGGTCGCTCCGCAAATACAGCGCGGCAGACGGAGTTTACGTTGGCGGGTGCCTCAATGAGACCCCGACGCAATATCTCGCGTTCTCCGACGATGGAATCATTGTTCGCGACAAACATGGCAACGTCGTGCAGACTGCCGCCAGCGGAATCACGATCACGCCGGCGGGAGGCACCGTGACCATAAACGGGAATCTCAATGTCACCGGCGACGTGGTCGCCAACGCAGACGTTCCGGCCGCGAAGGTGACGCTGCTTGCGCACCTGCATACGTCGGGCGGTGCCGGGGCTCCCACGTCAACGCCTACGCCGGGGACTTGATCCATGGCGGCGACTCTTCTTCTCGATCGATCGGCGTGGGACTTGGTGCAGGACGCGGCCGGCAACATCGCGGTCGCGACCGAGCCATACGCGCTGGCACAAGACGCGGCGTCCGCCATCAAGACGTTTCTTGGGGAATGCTGGTGGGACACGACTGTCGGCGTGCCGTACCTTGAACAGATTCTCGGCCGCAACCTTCCCTTGGCTTTGCTGAAGCAGGAGTTGGTCGACGCAGCCATGACCGTGCCTAATGTGGTGGCGGCACAGGTATTCATCTTCTCGCTTGACGGACGCTCGCTCA
>JALHNN010000006.1:17597-18723 GCA_022843505.1 Sulfuritalea sp. | reverse complement strand
CAACCGAGATCACCCTTCCGGACAACCCCGCAGCAAAGCCTTCGATTTCGGCCCCACCACTCACCACAACCCCAGCACCGCAAACACCTACACCTATCGGCTGTTTGGTTTTTAAAGAGCGCGCTGCGGACATCAGGTCAGCAGCAAAGAGGGGCGCATTATACGGATCGCTCCGACCCGGTCAACAACTTGACGAAAAAAATTTCGCGTCGCGTCAAATGATGGTGACGCGGGCGAATTTCCGCTTGCCCACCTGCATGACGACGCACTCGCCGGCGGCAAGCGCCGTGCTGCCATCGCCGACTTTCTCGCCATTGATGCGCACGCCGCCGCCGCTGATCATGCGCTGCGCTTCCGAGGTACTTGCGGTCAATCCCGCAGCCTTCAAGACCTGCGTGATGCTGCCGGCTGCAACCTTGATTTCCGGCATGTCGTCAGGCAGCACGCCGCGCTGAAAGCGGGCTTCGAACTCGGCGAGCGCGGCCTCGGCATCCCTGGCCGAATGGAAGCGGGCGACGATCTCCTGCGCCAGCAGCACCTTGATGTCGCGCGGATTGCGTCCGCCGGCGACATCGCGCTTGAGGCTCGCGATCTCCTCGTTGCCACGGAAAGACAGCAGCTCGTAGTAGCGCCACATCAACTCGTCCGACACCGACATCAGCTTGCCGAAAATCTCGGTCGGCGACTCGGCGATGCCGATGTAATTGCCCAGCGACTTGGACATCTTGTTCACGCCGTCCAGCCCTTCCAGCAGGGGCATCATGAGCACGCACTGCGGCGCCTGGCCGTAGTGTTTCTGGAGTTCGCGACCGACCAGCAGGTTGAACTTCTGGTCGGTACCTCCCAGTTCGATGTCGGCCTTCATCGCCACCGAGTCGTAGCCCTGGCACAGGGGGTAAAGAAATTCGTGGATTGCGATCGGCTGGCCCCCGGCATAGCGCTTGGAAAAATCATCGCGCTCCAGCATCCGGGCGACCGTATGGCGGGCCGCGAGCTTGATCATGCCGGCGGCGCCGATAGGCTCGAACCAGGTGGAATTGAAGCAGACCTCGGTCTTCACCGGATCGAGAATCTTGAACACCTGTTCCCGGTAGGTGTTGGCGTTCTCCGCGATCTGCTCCGCAGA